>SLIW01000443.1 GCA_007135435.1 Natronomonas sp. | reverse complement strand
CAGCCCGCCCGCGTCGCCGTACTTCACCCAGGACGACTGGACGTGGTCGACGTTGTCGAGGAAGAGCCGCGAGACGGCGATCATGAGCTCGTCCTCGTGGACGGTAGCCCCGCCGTCGACCAGCCCGCGGTCGTACAGCGGCGTCTCCTTGTGGACGAACGACAGCGGTACGAACTCGGTGATCGCCCCGGTGCGATCCTGGAGCGCCCTGACGCGCTCGAGGTGGATGGCGCGGTGGGCCTCGTTCTCGACGTGGCCGTACATGATCGTGGCAGTGGTGCCGAGCCCGACGCTCGCGGCGGCCTCCATCGCCTCCAGCCACTCCGCCGTGTCGATCTTCCCGGGGCAGATGACCTCCCGGACCTCGTCGACCAGGATCTCCGCGGCCGTCCCCGGGACCGAGTCGAGGCCGGCCGCCTTCAGCCGGCGGAAGACCTCCTCGTAGCTCCAGTCGGTCCCCCGGCGGGCGTGGTAGGCTTCCTCGGGAGTCATCGAGTGGACGTGGACGCCGTCGACCGCCATCGCCCGGATCTGCTCGACGTACGTTCCCGGATCGACGTCGTACGCCCCCGCCGGGCGGTAGTTGTGTTCCGCGGGGTCATCGCGTGCCTCGAGCGCCTCGCGGTGGTCGTCGTCCAGGACGAGTGCAGGGTGGAGCCCCGACACCGAGCAGACCTCGTAGATGCCGCGGTCGACGGCGTCGGCCACGATCGCCCGCGATTCCGCCGGCGTCTTCGTGAACCCGGCGTTCTCGCCCTCGTAGTCGGCCTCGAACCGGCGGGCGGCGTCCTTGAAGTTGCAGAACAGACAGCCGACGTTGCAGGCCGTCGTCACGTTGTTGTTGAGGTTGGCGACGAAGGTGACCTCCTCGCCGACGACCTCGGCACGGCGGTGGTCGGCGGCCTCCAGCACCCGCTCCTTGCGCTCGCGGTCGATCCCCTCCACGTCCGTCCCCGTGGTCAGGAGCTCGACCGCGTCGGCGACGTCGAGACGGTCGCCGGATCGCGCCTTCTCCAGCGCGTTCTCGAACGACTGGTCGCTCACCGTGGAGGGATGGTGGGCGAACTCGAACCCGCCGCGTGGAGGGTTCGCCGACGCCTCGAACGCGTCCATGCGACACCCCACCCACCACAGGGTTAAAACACCACCGGGTGACGGCAACCGGGACGGTTCCCCCCGGCGCGGGCGTACTCTGTTTCACCACCACGACACTACAGCGGGCGTCCTCGGTTCCCTAACGACGGCGCTGGCACGCGTGTAGCCGGGTCCACAACAACGGCACTGGACCGGAGATGCCCAGGCGCCTCAGCGGTGCCGATCCAGGAACGACCCGAGTCGCGCCAGTCCCTCGTCGAGCGCCTCGCGATGGAGCCCGAAGCCGATGCGAACCCACCCTGGCGCGTCGAACGCCTCGCCGGGTGCCAGGACGACCGACTCCTCGTCGACGAGCCGTCGACAGAGGGCGGCACCGTCGACGAACGCGTCCGGGACCTCCACGAGGGCGTTGACCCCGCAGTCCGGGTCGGACCACGCGAGTCCGTGTTCGTCGAGGAATGCCGAGACGACCGCACGGTGTTCGGCCACGAGCTCGCGGTTCTCCGCCAGGATCGTCTCCCGTCTGTCGATCGCCTGGCGGGCGACGTGCTGGCCGACGATCGGGGACGAGATGGTGGTGTAGTCCTTCCAGCGCTCCGCGGCCGTGACCACGCGTTCCGATCCGCAGAGCCAGCCGAAGCGGAGCCCGGCGAGTCCGAACGACTTCGAGACGCCTCCCGTGGAGACGCCGTACGGGCCGTAACTCGTCACCGGCGGACGGGGGTCCTCCGCCAGGAGTCGGTAGACCTCGTCGACAAGCAGGTACGCGTCGCGGTCCTCGCACGCGTCGTAGATGGCGCGCATCGACGCCTCGTCGTGGTACCGTCCGGTCGGGTTGTTCGGATTGTTGATCACGACGAGGTCGGTATCGGGACGAATCGCCTCGACCACCGCGTCCGGGTCGAGCGCCCAGCCACCATCGGCGAATCCTGGTGTGTCGGTCGACTCCTGGGGGCTCCCTGTCTCCGTTGTCGGTGTTCGGAGCGACACCTCCGTCACCACCCCGAGGGCCTGCGGGAGCGCCGTCAGCGAGCCGTAGGTCGGGGTCACGACCACCGCGTGCGTCTCCAGCAGCGACAGGAAGCCGAGGAGGTTCGCCTCCTGGGTCCCGCAGGTGAAGACGGTCTCGTCGGCGGATCGACCGTGGAGGGCGCCGACCTCGGCGCGGAACGCGGGGTCGCCCGCGGTGGGGATCACGTAGCCCAGCGCCCCGGGGTCGGTGTCGAACCGGCTCGCCTGGAGCGGCCGGACGCCGCTCTCGGCGAGCATGACGTCGGCGCCGTGTTCGACCTCGGCGAACCAGCGCTCGAGCGCGAACGGGTCGATCTGCATGCCCCGGGGAGGACCGCCGGGGTGAAAAACGCGCCCCTTCGACGAGTTCGTCGCGCCTGGGAAGGCGGCGTGCAGGACCTGGGCTCGCGGCGGGCGCGGCGCTCACCACTGGCCCGCCGATCGCCTCCGGCCACTGTCGCATCAGGACCCCGTAGCCTCCGGACCCCGTCGAGTCCACGAGTCCCGGCCTGCCGGTGGCTACTCGTCGCCGTGGTCGCGACGCTCGCGGAGCCGCTGGCGGGTGAACTGTGGTCTGGCGGTGATGCCCCGGCGCCGCCGGAACGACCGCCAGAGGAGCACAGCCAGGCCGACGGCACCGAGCGCGACGACGCCCGCAGCCACGAGCGCCTCGACCGCGTAGAGGATCGTGATCGAGACGAGGCTGGCGGACAGGAGAAGGCCGACGACGACCCGCCTGGCCAGCCGATCGAACGTCCGTTCCTCGTCGACGAGCTCCGCGCGGACGGTGACGTCGCCGCGGTCGACCCGGTCGAGGGTCCGCTCGAGCTTCGGTGGCACCCTGAGCGCGGACGAGCCGAAGGCGCGGACCTCCTCGCCGCGCGCCTCCACGTAGTCGCGCGCACTCTCCTCCATGTACCCCGTCTCGCGCAGGTAGTCCGTCGCGACGCTGATGAAGTCGAAGTCGGGGTCGAGCGTCACGCAGACCCCCTCGACGACCGTGGCGACGCGGAGCACCAGGGCCAGGTTCGAGGGGAGGCGGAGGGGGAACTCGTACATGGTGTCCTCGACCTGCTCGATGATCTGCTGGATGCGGTACTGCTCGATGTCCTGGCCGCGGGCGTCCGCGATGGCCAGCTCCATCACCTCGGCCATCACCTCGCGGTCCGCCCGCGGCGAGAGCGTCCCCATCTCGATCAGCGTGTCGAGGATGGCGTCCGTGTCCTTCCGGGCGACCGCGAGGTAGAACTCGACGATCTTCTCCTGGACGAACGGGTCGACCCGTCCCGACATCCCGAAGTCGTAGAACACGAGGGTCCCGTCTGCCTGGACGGCGAGGTTGCCGGGGTGTGGGTCGGCGTGGAAGACGCCGTCACCGACGATCATCTCCAGGTAGGTCCGCTGGAGGGTCTCGGCTAGCCGGGTCCGGTCGACGCCGATGGCGTCGAGCTCGTCCACGTCGGTGATCTTCGTCCCGTGGACGTACTCCATGATCAGCACCCGCTCGGTGGAGTGTTCCGGGAGGGCCTGCGGGACCTGGACGCGATCGTTGTCGGCGAGGTTCTCGCCGATCTCGACCATCATCCGCCGCTCGCGCTCGTAGTCCATCTCCTGGTGGATGGTGGTCTCGAACTCGTCGGCCAGCGTCTCCAGCGAGAACGACCGCGACTCGTCGACGAACCGCAGGAGCACCGGGAGCGACCACCGGATGACGCGGAGGTCCGCGGCGACGAGCGACTCGACGCCCGGCCGGCGCACCTTGACGGCCACCTCCCGACCGTCGAGCACCGCGGTGTAGACCTGGCCGAGGCTGGCGCCCCTGATCGCGTCGGTGTAGAACTCGTCGAAGACCTCGTCGACCGGACCCACGTCGGCCTCGATCACGCTCCTCGCGTCGGCCCAGGCGGCGGGCGGGACGTCGTCCTGGAGCCGCTGGAACACGTCGATGTACTCGGGCGGCAGCACGTCGGGCCGGGTCGACAGGAGCTGGCCGAGCTTGATGAACGTCGGCCCGAGGGTGAACAGCGAGTCCAGGAGGGACTCGGCGCGCTTGCGGCGGACCTCCGGGGAGACCCGGCGGCGGGGGCCGAACAGGACGAACCGGTTGTGATCCCGGGCGTAGGCGAGCAACAGCGGCAGGAACTGGTAGGCGACGACGACGAACCGCCGGTAGGCGCGGAGGGTCACCGAGGTGACACCTCAGGAGATCGGGACGCGACGCTCCACCTCGTCGTCGGACTTCGGGAGCCGGAGCGTGAGGACGCCCCGCTCGATCTCGCCGTCCGCTCCGCCGCCGGTCGCGTCCGACGGCAACGGTAGCTCCACGTCCAGGAAGAGCGACCGCTCCTCGCTCACGTAGCTGAACGACCGTGGGAACGACTTCTCGCGGCGGGCCTCGATGCCGAGGCGGCCGTCCTCGATGGTCACCTCCAGGGTCTCGTCGGTCACCCCGGGGAGGTCGATCACGAGGAGGTAGGCGTCGTCGCTCTCGAGGAGGTCCGCGAACACCGCCTCGGGCAGGTCGCCCAGCGCCTCGCGGAGTTGCATACCGGTCGTAGGACCGCGCGAGCGTTAAAGGCCCCGATGTGCGGGCGTCAGTCCCCGTCCCCTGGGTCGACCGCGGATTCGGGGGAGGACCACCCGACGACCGACGACCGTGGCCGTCGCCGTGGCCCACGCCGTGGTCGTCGCTGTGGTCGTCGCCGTG
>SLIW01000472.1 GCA_007135435.1 Natronomonas sp. | reverse complement strand
GAGAGCTGCTCTACACGGGGAAGACGATCGACGCCGAGACGGCCGAGGACATGGGGCTCGTCAACCGGGTGGTCCCCGCGGACGACCTGGACGCCGCCGTCGACGTCGAGACCGACCACATCAAGAAGACGCCGAGTCCGGCCGTGACCGTCGCGAAGGCGATGGTCAACGAGGTCCAGGAGACCCAGGGTTTCCGGCGCTACGGCCGCGTCGAGGAGTACGTGGGCGTCCTCACCATGGAGTCGTCCGCGCCGCAGCGCTTCCGCGAGATCAGGGACGAGGAGGGTCTGCAGGCGGCCCTCGAGTGGATGCACGGGACGGACAAGCCCTGATCCCTGAACCCCGACCCACCAGCCGCGGCGTTTTTGACCACCCAGTCCCACCCCTGGGCATGCGCGGGGTCGCGATCAACGTCGGTGCCAACACCAACGAGCCCGGGTTCCGCGGGCCCATCCACGACGACGGCACCTTCGAGTTCGTCCCCATCCCGGAGTCGGCGCCGACCCGCGAGGACGCCGACGTCCCGACCTACGCCGATCTCGACCTGACCATCGACGTCTCGTCGGTGGCGGACGTCCCCGTCCACCTCGACCCCACATTCGCCGGCGTCCACGGCTGCGAGCGGTACACCTACGGCGACCCGTGGGGCGTCAAGGCCGGGCCGCTCCTCGAGCTGGAGGCCGGCGACGTCGTCTTCTTCTACGCGACGCTCTCGACCGCGGGGGACACTCCCGCCGACTGGATCGCCCCGCGGTGGGGCGCGTACCTGATCGGCCACTTCCGGCTCGACATCGACCCTGTAGATGGTAGCGAGTACCACGAATCACCGCCGAACGGTACCGAACGGTTCGCGAACAACGCCCACGTCAAGCGCGACCCATTCGACGCCGCGGTGCTCCTCTCCGGGGGCGACGGATCCGCACTGTACGACGTCGCTATCCCCCTCTCGGAGCCGGACGCGGGCGTCGATGCGAACCGGCTCGTCACCCAGCTCTCGAGCGACTCCGGGAAGGGCCCGTGGTGGCGCCGGCCGATGCGGTTCGACGGGGAGGCCGTCGAGGAGCTCCTCACCATCCGCGATTCGGGGGACCCACGTCGCGCCGTCCAGGGGTGAGGGATCGTGCGTATGGGGAGCCTGAGCGATACTGGATCGTGCGTTTGGCACGTCAGCGCGATCCTAAACCGTGTGAATCCTCCGCACGACGGCCAGGAAGCTTATCCCCGTGAGTGGGCTACCGGTCGGACTGCAATGAGCGATAATGACCGTCACGGAGCCGAGCACGGCGACACAGCGCCCGTCGAGACCGACGACAAGGCGCCCGTCGAGACCGACGGCACGACGCCCGTCGAGACCGACGGTGACCGGACCCTCCGGTTCGTCCCCGAGGTCGAGCCGTCGACGGTCCACCGGATCGTCCGCACCGGCGTGGCGCTGGCCGGCCTGCTGTTCGTCCTGGGCCTGGCCACGGTCCTTCCGGGCGTCGAGCGGCTCGTCGCCGCCCTCGCGGTGCCGCCGCTCGCCCTCGCGCTGGCGGTCGGCTCCCTCCTGATCGTCGCGGCGATGCTCTGGGTGGCGCCGACGGTCGAACGCGCGGTCTCGCAGGCCCTCGACGGTCCGGCGGGAGCCGTCGCCGACGCCGCGGCGAGCGCGAAGCTCCTCGTGGGGTTCCTGGCCGTGGTGGTGGCCTACAACGGTCTCGCGCCCCTCGTCACCCACCTCATCGGGGCGTTCGACGTGCCGACGGGGCTCTACGACCTCGCGTTCCTGGTGGTCGGCCTGCTCGTCCTCGGTGCGTTCGCCCGACGGCTGGCCCGCTGCTGGGACCCCGTCAGCCGGCTGCTCACCGATCACGTCCTCGAGGCGACCGGGGCGCGGTGGGGCGACGACGACCGGTTCTACATCGATCGATAGCCGAACGCCCCGACCCGGCTCGTCTCACGGGCCCGCGCCGACGGCTCGCCATCGGGTCGCTGTTCCCACTACGCTTTTGCGTCCACCCGTCGATGACGCATCGAACCGATGGGTCCAGCAGGCGCGAGGCGGCCGTGTTCGTCGATGTCGTCCGTGGACCCGTCGTCCCCGGTTCCGCTGGACGCGAGTGGAGCTGGCGTGTGGGCCACAGCGCTGCAGCCCGTCGGCGAGCTCGCGAGCCTGCCTGCCGGCCGATCGGCGACGTCCCCCTTCGATGACCTGACGGGCTTGCCGTTCGAGGACCCGATCCTCGTGTTCGCGCTGGCGGTCACGTGCTTCCTCGTCGCGCCGCTCGTGATGGAGCGCTACCGGCTCCCGGGGATCGTCGGGATCATCCTCGTCGGGGCGCTCGTGGGCCCGAACGCGCTCGGCCTGCTCGAGCGCGGCGAGACCATCGTCCTGCTCGGCAACGTCGGGCTCGTCTACCTGATGTTCCTCGCGGGCCTGGAGATCGACCTGGCGGAGTTCCGGAGGAACCGCTCGCGGAGCGCGGGCTTCGGGCTCCTGTCGTTCGCCATCCCCCAGGCGGTGGGTACGCTCGTCGGCGTCCACCTCCTCGGGTTCGGCTGGGCGACGGCGCTGCTGTTCGCGTCGGTGTTCGCCTCGCACACGCTGCTCGCCTACCCCGTCGTCACCCGGTTCGGCGTCGGCGACAACCGCGCGGTCACGACCGCCATCGGTGGCACCATCCTCACCGACACGCTGGCGCTCCTGGTGCTCGCCGTCGTCGCCGCGGCGGCCGTCGGCGACCTCACCCCCGGCTTCTGGGTCCAGCTCGGGGTCGGACTGACCGTGTTCTTCGTCGGGACGTGGCTGCTCGTCCCCAGGGTGGGTCGGTGGTTCTTCCGGACCGTCAACGAGGAGAGTTACGTCGAGTACCTGTTCGTCCTCGCGGTGGCGTTCGTCGCCGCCTACGCCGCCGAACTCGCGGGCGTCGAGGCCATCATCGGCGCGTTCCTCGCCGGCCTGGCGCTGAACCCCCTCGTCCCGAGCCACGGCGTCCTCATGAACCGCACCGAGTTCGTCGGCAACGCCATCTTCATCCCCTTCTTCCTCCTGTCGATCGGGATGCTCGTCGACGTGGCCGTCCTGCTCGACGGCCCGGCGACACTGGTCATCGCCGCCGCGCTGGTGGCGATGACCCTCGCGACGAAGCTCGGCGCCGCCGCGACCGCGGGCTGGCTCTACGACTACACGCCGGCGGAGGTCGGCGCCGTCTTCGGGCTGTCGGTCGGCCAGGCCGCCGCCGCGCTGGCAGTCACGCTCGTCGGCTTCGAGATCGGCCTCTTCGACGACGCCGTGGTCAACGCCGTCATCCTCCTGATCCTGGTCATCAGCGTCGTCGCGCCCGCCGCCACCGAGCGGTCCGCCAGGCGGATCGCGATGGCCGCCGATCGCGACTACGAACCGGGCGACCTCCCGCGGCGCGTCCTGCTGCCGTTCTCTCGAGGCTCCGAGCAACGCGAGTCGCTGCTCGACGTGGCGATCCTCCTCCGCGACCCGGCCGCCGGCGAACCGATCTACGCGGTCACGGTCGTCCGCCCCGACGCGGGCGACGGTGACGTCGACGCGGCCGTCGCCGAGGCGGAGGCGATCCACGATGCCTCCAGCGCCTACGCGGCCGGCGCCGAGGTGTCCGTCGTCTCCCAGACCCGGCTCAACCACAACGTCGCCAGCGGGATCGCCGCCGCCGCCACCGAGACCCGAGCGTCCACCATCGTCATCGGCTGGGACGGCGCCTCCTCCCGCACCCAGAGCACCTTCGGCACCGTCATCGACCGCGTCCTCCAGAACACCCTCCAGCAGGTCGTGGTCACCCGGGTCCGAGAGCCGCTCAACCTCACCGGACGCGTCGTTGTCGTCCTCCCGCCGACCGTCGAGCACAACGCCGGGGTCCACGAGACGGTCCACGCGGTCAAGACGCTCGCGAGCGAACTCGACGCACCGGTGGACGCCCACGTCGTGCGAGAGGGTGGCGACGGCTCCGATGAACGCCCCGCCCATGCACCGGATCAGTCGATCGCGGATCGTTACCGATCGCTGTTCGGGTCGGTCGCCCCCGAGGCGCCATTCACGGTCCACGAGATCGACGGGTGGGACGCGGTCGACGAACTCCTCGAGCGCGTGACCGTCGACGACCTCGTCGTCGTCGTCAGCGCCAGGCGAGGCCACCTGGGGTGGCACCCGGAGCTCCGGACCCTCCCCAAGCGCGTCGCGACCACCGCCCCGGGCAACTTCGCCGTCGTATACGTGCCGGTGGTCAGGGACCGCGACGATCGGCGGTTCCTCCGGATGCGATGAGGGGAGGATCGATGAGGTCCTCCCCGTTGTGGTCTGGGTCCGACCACGGATGCCTACAGGGTCGCCGGACATCGACGTCCAACCCGAACGGACCGGCCGCTTCCGGCAGCCAGTTGTCGGGATGTCTCAGTTCGCCGCCGTGGATCAGGACGACGCCTCGTCTTCCGGGCCGGTCTCGTCCTCTGTACGGCTGAAGACCACCCAGGCGGCGAGCAGCACCACGAAGAAGACCGCACCGATCCCGACCCGGAGGAGGAGCTCCTCGAAGCCGGTCGCCTCGGCGTGGACGAGGGCTCCAGCCCAGCCGCCGATGACCACCGAGAACCCGGTCGCCGCCAGCACCATGATCAACAGCCGATCGGTGGGGATGTCCATCGGTGACCGGTAGGGTTCTGCGACTGGTATCCTGAGTGCTTGCACTGTAATGGGGTGAGGCGGAGTGTCACTCAAGTGGCCACCTTCGAGTATCTCGCCGCGGTCCAGCGGTCGAGCACCGGTCGTGCCGATTCGTCAAAATGCGCTCACGGGTGGCTTCGCTCACGGCTCACTTCGTTCGCCGTTCGCGTTCTCG
>SLIW01000119.1 GCA_007135435.1 Natronomonas sp. | reverse complement strand
GTGCGACGCCGGACGTGGACGAATGCGTCACTGCACCGCCGAGTTCCTCGAAGGTCACCTGCTCGCCGGTTACCGTCTCGATGACGTCCGGGCCGGTGATGAAGGCGTGGGCCGTGTCCTTCACCATGAAGGTGAAGTCCGTGAGGGCGGGCGAGTAGGTCGCCCCGCCGGCGCAGGGGCCCATGACGGCCGAGATCTGCGGGACGAGCCCCGAGGCGTCGGTGTTCCGCTTGAAGATGCGCGCGAAGCCCACGAGCGAGTCGACGCCCTCCTGGATGCGGGCGCCGGCGGAGTCGTTCAGCCCGATCACCGGGACGCCGGCGTCCACCGCCCGGTCCATCACCTTCGTGATCTTGTCGGCGACCGCCTCCCCGACGGACCCCCCGAGGACGGTGAAGTCGTGGGCGAACACGAACACCTTCCGGCCGTCGACCTCGCCGTGGCCGGTCACCACGGCGTCGCCCGGGAACCGTTTCTCCTCCATGTCGAAGTTCGTCGACCGGTGCTCGACGAAGGTGTCGACCTCGACGAAGGTGTCGTCGTCGAGGAAGTAGTCGATGCGCTCGCGCGCGGTCATCTTGCCCCGGGCGTGCTGCTTCGAGATGCGCTCTTCGCCGCCGCCCTCGAGGGCCACCTCGCGGCGCCTCCGCAGCTCCGCCAGGGGGTCCTCCCGGTCCTCCGTGTCCTCCGCGCTCCGTTCGACCTCCGAGCTCACGGTCACCACTCCATGCCGCCGTTCGCGGCGAGGATCTGCCCGGTCATGTAGCTGGAGTCCTCGCTCGCCACGAAGCGGACGATGCCCGCGATGTCCTGGGGGGTCGCGAACCGGTCGAGCGGGATGCGCCGGAGGATCTTCTCCTGGACCCGCTCGGGGACCGTCTCGAGCATGTCGGTCTCGACGAACCCCGGGGAGACGCAGTTGGCGGTGGACCCCGAGGTCGCGAGCTCGAGCGCGAGCGTGCGTGTGAACCCGAAGAGGCCGGACTTGGTCGTCGCGTAGTTGGCCTGTCCGTAGTTGCCCTGCTGGCCCACGACCGACGAGATGTTGATGAGCCGCCCGTGGTCGGCGTGCTTGATGTCCTCGAAGTACGCCTTCGTGCAGTTGAAGACGCCGCCGAGGTTGACCTCGATGACCCGGTCCCAGTCCTCGCGGGTCATGTTCTCGAACTTCTTGTCGATGGTCATCCCGGCGTTGTTCACGAGGACCTCGGCGTCCCCGAAGGCCTCGGTGGTCCGCTCCGCCATCGATGCGACGTCGTCCTCGACGGCGACGTCGGCCTGGACGGGGAGGGCCGAGCCGCCCGCCTCCTCGACGGCGTCGGCGACCTCGTACGCCTCGCTCTCCGAGGTCCGGTAGTTGACGACGACGTTGGCCCCGTGCGCGCCGAGGTCCTCGGCGATCGCCCGGCCGATGCCACGCGACGCGCCGGTGACGACGCAGGTTCGGTCATCGAGTGTCATGGCGCTGTGGATCTCGATCGGGGGATGCTCGTGGGTCGATCTGGTCGTGAGTGGATCATGGTGAGAAGCGAATCGTGCCGTCTGGAGAAGGGGTGGATGGGCCTGTGGCCACCGACTCCCACGTCGCGTCCGACGGCGGGTGCCGGAGAGGGTGGGTCCGGACTCATGCGTCGGGCACCGATAGGGTGGCCGGCGGTATAAGAGTATGCGACGGATGAGCACGGAACCCGACGACCGCATCCCATCCGCGTGCACGGAACCCCCGGCGATTTCCCGACTGGCAGCACCGTTCAACGCCCCTTTTGGACCCCGGCGGAGGGTGTTCCAGGCCAGCAGGAAGGAGCGGAAGGTATTTTTGGCTGGCCTAAACACTAGTACGCAATGAACGTCTCCGTCTCGCCCACGGGAGGTGGGTGCCGTGTCTAGCGGACCGCTCCAGCGCGAGAGCGAGGGGGACACGAGCACGAGCGGTGCGGACACGGATGCCGACGGCGATCCTGGCTCCGACTTCGGCACCGAATCCGGGGCCGGGTCTGTGGCCGCCTCCGGGGTCCGAGGAGGTACCGCCTCCAGGACCGGTGACGGAGCAGCCACCGGATCACGTGGTGGTGCCTCCTCCGGGATCGGCTCGGACGGTCCCTTCTCCCGGGCGGTACTGGAGCTCGACGGCGTCGAGAAGTCCTACGACGGGACGGGGGTCATCCGCGACCTCTCGCTTTCGATCCGGGAGGGGGAGCTCCTGACGCTGCTCGGACCGTCGGGCTGCGGGAAGACCACCACGCTCCGGCTCATCGCCGGGCTCGAACGCCCGGACGACGGCGTCGTCCGGCTGGACGGCGAGCCGGTCTCCGGCCCGGCGTTCGTCGCCCCGGAGGACCGCGACGTCGGCGTGGTCTTCCAGGAGTTCGCGCTCTTCCCCCACCTCACCGCCCGCGAGAACGTCGCGTTCGGCATCCAGGAGTGGGACGAGGCCGACCGCGAGCGCCGCGTTGACGAGCTCCTCGAGCTCGTCGGTCTGGCCGATCACGGCGAGAAGGCGCCGGCGGAGCTCTCCGGCGGCCAGCAACAGCGGGTCGCCCTCGCGCGCTCGCTGGCCCCGGAGCCGCGACTCCTGCTCCTCGACGAGCCGTTCTCCAACCTCGACGTCGACCTCCGGGTGGAGATGCGTGAGGAGGTCCGCTCCATCCTCAAGGAGGCCGGCGTCACCGCGGTCTCCGTCACGCACGACCAGGAGGAGGCGATGTCGATCTCGGATCGGGTGGCGGTCGTCCACGACGGCCGGATCGAACAGATCGGCACCCCCGAGGAGGTCTTCCAACAGCCGACCTCGCGGTTCGTCGCCGGCTTCCTCGGTCACGCCTCCTTCGTCTCCGGGCACGTGACGGCGGACTGCGTCGAGACCGGTGTCGGCTGCGTCCCGCTGGAGCGCGTCCACGGCCTCACCGACGACTACCGCGGTTCCGACATCGACCTGATGGTCCGCCCCGACGACGTCCGGGCCCGGGGAGTCGCCCCCGAGGACGCCAACGGGGAGGTCATCCACCGCCGCTACCTCGGCCCGACCGTCCTCTATCGCGTCGAGATCGACACGGGCGACGTCGTCGGCTGCATGCACAACCACGCCGATCAGGTCGCCCTCGACGACCCGGTCCACGTCAGCCTCGACGCGGACCACGCCCTCGCGTGGTTCCCGAGCGGGGAGCAGACGATCCCCGACGGCGGTCGCTGACGGGGACCACCCGCCGTGGAGGCACCTGTCGTTCAACCGCGTTCAGCACCGGCGCCGCTCCGCGGAGAGCCAGCGGAGGGGGTCGATCCCCTCGACGGCGAGCGGGTTGCCGCCTACCGGAGGTCGGCCACGAACGGTTCGATCTCCTCGGCGTCCCGCGTGTACGCCGTGGCGTGGTCGGTCCGTGGCGGGCGATCGAGCGGCCGTTCGGGCGGCCGTCGGCCACCGTCGGTGGCGATCGGTTCGGGTGCGGGTTCGGGTGCGGGTTCAGTGATGTGCGGGACGAGCGGTGCGTCGGTCGTGTCTGGTGTCTGCATTGGATTGGTATCGGGGACGGCGATCGAACGGTGATCGAACGGCGATGCAACTCGGAGAATCAGGAGCGGCGGCGTACGCGTACGGGTCGGGATGGCATCGCGTATCTGGCCTGAACACTGCAACCATAATAAATGTTCATGTAGGTGTGGGATTCGCCGGGGACCACGAGTGAAGATCGCGTTCGGCAGTCAAGCGGCGGTGGTGCTGTCTGTAGACGATTCAGTCCGAGCATTTGACGACGGGTCCCCACCAGATTAGAATTTCTGACGGTTCTCGCAGGTGGAACAAGGCGATGATCGAATCCCTCGAGGACCGCCCCGGCTCCTCGTGTGGTGTCCGAAATCGGACACCCCTGGGCAGAACACGCTGAGCCGTATCCATATAGCGACATATGGTTTATGCGTCGGTGGTGCGACGATACACGTAGTGACAATATACTTTGGTAATTTAGTTGTTATTTTGTCCTGGGCGAATTCTGGCGACTCAGATCCTTCAAAGATATCGGAGGGATAGTGTACATCCACGGTGGGATTCATCGAAGGTGCTCACGGAACAGCGGATACGAGGACTCACAGTCGGAGTCGAGTACGTATGCCGGGCCAAAAGTACAACAGACGGTACAAAATCAGTTCGCCCCTCGTATCGGTCGTCCCCCTCGAGAAGGGTACCTCGCCGGGGCCCGACAAACCCAATCAGTCGATGTCCAGAACGATGTCGATAGGCTCGATGTCGATCGACAACCTACGCTGCTGGTCCTTTCGGGACGTGATACTTCGAGTACATCCCCGAGAGCTGCAGGGTCGTGAAACGCGACCGAGATGCCGGGCCATTGTACGGTTCAGTGGTACGTTCCGTGATACCCCCAGTCGATGCTTAACCAGACGACGACACACAGACACCCAGCTACCAATGGAGTTCTCACTCGGAACGTGTGTCTGCACCCGACCTGCAGCTCACATTTCAGCATGGACGAGCGCCTCGAATCGACAGTCCTCGTCCGATCCCCGTAACGTCCGAGGAACGACCCGTAAGCCATGTACTGGCTCTGAATGGTTCTACTGACACTAGATATCTTGTCACGATAGAGTGGGGGAGACCTCGTGGCCAATCCGTACGAAATCACGACGGCAATCGTCTCGCAGATCAAAACCTGACCAGATAGCCCATCACGAACCAAACCCGGAGTCTCCCGTGCGATTAACTTCCGATCGTTGTACGAACGTTGGGATGGACAGGGCCTCAGCTCCGAGAGCACACCCGGATAGCTGACGTTAGAACAGCAGGTAACCGAGATACTCTACCACTACTCCTCCCACCACCACTACCACCCCCACTACC
>SLIW01000414.1 GCA_007135435.1 Natronomonas sp. | reverse complement strand
TGGGGAGGTGTGTGGCTGCGGTGTGTGGCGGTGCGGTTCCTGGCGTCCTCGCGAGCGAAGCGAGCGTGGGCTCGAAGGAGCTTGCTCCTTCGGCGGACTCGAAGGGCGAGGCAGGGTCGACGAAGCACGGACCCGCTAGCACCGCAACGACCGAAGGGAGCGAGGAGCGCAGCACGGTCCTCGCGAGGCCCCAGGGGCGAGCGAGGGGTCGGAAGTCACACGCCCGCGCAGCGAAAGCGAGCAGGAACGTCTTCCGAGGTCCGCGCGAGTCGAGCAGTAGCGAGGGCTTCACTGGGTTGTAATCGTCCAACCAAGAAACCCGAGTCGATCCACCTAGCCCAGACTGACGAAGTCCCCCTCGCCGCAGGTGCATTCGCGCGCGATCCCGAGCGGTCGGATGCTCCCGTCGGCACTCAGTTCGGCGACGAACGTCGAGTCGCACGAGAGGCACTTCGCGAACGTCTTGGCCACCGCACTGGATGAGACCATACCACCATTGACGACGAGATGATAGAAACGGGTTTATCCAAAGATGTTAGGTTGTTTTCCAACGCATACATGCCTGGTAAACACGGTCGCAGGCTGTCACATTTCGCCAGGCGACGTGCTGACACCTGTCAACGAGGTGAGAACCTCGGACTCGCTGAAATGTCCCCCATCGAGCCGGGCGACCACCCACTTCGTTCGACCGACTCAGTTCTCGTAACGAACACAGATATTATCTGGTGTGCAAGAGACTCACACGGTACGCAGTCACACGCGAAAACGGTACGACGGGAACCATGATCCCCCTACGGCCCGTCGCAGGTACACCTGCGAGTCCGGATAACATAAACGTCCGTCGCCGTTCTCACGTCGTGAAACTGCCCGGAGGGAAGCATGCACGTACGAGGGTTCCTCGCGGACGACGAGGCGGTCTCGCCGACCATCGGGATCGTCCTGATGGTCGCGGTCACCGTCATCCTCGCGGCGGTCATCGGCGCGTTCGTCCTCGGGATGGGCGACTACCTGGCGCCGCCGACGCCGAACACGCAGCTGAGCGCGTCGCAGACCACGGAGAATATCGCCCAGGGGGAGATCGTCGTCGCCATCTCCCACCGGGCGGGGAACAACCTCGACGCCGAGAACGTGCGGGTGACGGTGAATGGGCAACAGGCGTACGAGTTCAAGGGCGCGTATGGTGCCAACGAGGAAATTCAACCAGTCTGGTCTGATGTGGACCGAATCTCCGCAGGCTCGAGCTCGGCCATCGTTGCGTACAGTGATCAGGATCCTTCGAATGTCGATTATTGGAATGAGGGTCGGAACCTCGAATCTGGCGACACCGTCCGCGTCACCTGGACCGCCCGGGGCGCCTCCGTGACACTGCTCACGAGGGAAGTCAGGTGAGCGTGTGTCCGCAACCACCCTCACATACGGGGCCCAGTGACAACACCGCATTTTTTACTACGATGGGGTGAAGTGACGCGTCACCTGACTGGATCGATCCGTCATACTCCACCGATGGCCACCTACGACGAACTCGCCCGGGACCTCCCGCGATACTCCCTGCTCGGGATGATCGTCGGCGTTACCGGGATCGCGCTGTTCACCGCACTGATCGTCACGATCGGTCGCTCGGTCGGCCTCTTCGTCGGTCTCTACGCGTCCATCGTCCTCTTCGCCATCGCCGGGTTCCTGGCGGTGCGGTCCGTGCGATAGCCATCTGGAGAGAAGCGTCCGTCTCGATCGGTCCCCGCTACCCGTGACTCGGGTACATCTGACGCTCGACGACCGGCTGCCGCCCACCAGCGGTCGGGATCGACACCCGCACCGTCGTCCCTCCTGACTCGTCATCGTCTATCTCCAGGTCCCCTTCGGCCTGGTCGAGGATCGTCTTGACCATCAGGAGGCCGATGCCCTGCGAGTGGTTCATCGGCGTCTCGCGATCCAGATCGAGGGCGTCCCGCTCCACCTGGGGGATCCCCGGCCCGTCGTCGGAGACCTCGAGAACTACGGCGTCCGACCCCTCCCGCTCAACGGCGATGCGGACCGACGGATTCTCGGCGTCGTTGTGGACGACCGCGTTGTCGACGAGCTCCTCGAGCACCGTCGACAGCCGGCGGTCCACCTCCACGTCCAGCCCCTCGGGGACCGAGACGTCGATGGTAGCATTGGGATGCCTCTCGCGTGCGTGCGCGACCCGGTCGTCGATCGTCGCCGCCAGGTCGGCCGCCTCGACCGCGTCGGGGTCGGCGGTGACGATCCGTCGCAGGAGTCGGGTCCGGTCGCTGAGCTCGACCAGCTGGTCGCTGTACTCGCGGATCACGCCCGCCGACTCCCGGACACCGTTCGACCCCTCGGATTCGATGAGCTGGGCGTGGCCACGGATGACGTTGCAGCTGTTCCGGAGGTTGTGGCGGAGGACGCGGTGGAGGACGCTGATCTGGCGAAGCGCCTCGTCGAGCTGCTCGTTCTTGTGCCCCAGCTGTCGGTGGTTGTAGTCGATCAGTGCGTAGACAATCACCGCCGAGAGACCGACGAACAGCCAGCCCTTGGCGGTCTGCGCCTGCGTGATCATCACCGGGTCGGTGAACAGCCGCTCGACGAGGTGGTCGGTCGTCCCCACCCACAGGAACCCGAACGCCGCGTACGCGGCGGCTGCGCGGAACGCCGTCAGGGAGCCCGGGGTCCATCGATTCATCGATGGTCAGGATGTCGAGCTACGTCTGATGGCCATAAATGCCCGAGAACGGAATCGAGTGTCGTAACTTGAGTTACACGTGGGCGATCAGTAATACGTCGGTCCAATTGGAGATCTTCGTGACGACGACGACGTACCGCGAGCCACAGCAATCGCAGACGGTGTGGACGTACGTGGAATTGCCCTGGTTAAAACGGGGGAAAGCGAGAAAACCACAGATCAGGAGGGGACCCCTGACTCCATGCCTAACATTTTAGTCATCATCAACATTCCCCAACCAATCCATAGATTCATTTGCGCAGGTTATCCGGAACACATACTGCGCAACCGAACCGAAGGGCATTCCCCCATTCCCACCCCATCCTCACCCCATCCTCACCCCACCCCCACCCGTTTCCCGCCTGGAGCCCCCCACTCCAGGTTTCTACTCCCATTTCCACGAACGCCCAGCGAGGGTACTCTCACGTTACAGCAGGCTCTCACTACCCACGAACCACCCAAATAAGCCAGCGTTCTGACTAACCCACTGATCCAAATCCAGCCACCGATACCCCTCACTCACGCCGCCGGCAGTCGGATCGTGAACCGCGTCCCCGACGGCTTCCTCGTTTCCGCCGAGATCGTCCCGCCGTACGCCGTGACCAGCTTCTGCGTGAGGTAGAGCCCGAGGCCGTCGCCGTTGCTTCCGGAGCGCTGGACGCCGGGCTCGAAGACCTCGTCGACGATCTCCTCCGGGATGCCCGCCCCGTCGTCCTCCACGAGCACGCGAACCTCGCCATTCTCCTTCTGCGCCGTCACCGCGACGTTGAGGTCCTCGGCGTCGTTGTGGACCACCGCGTTGGAGAGGACGTTGCGGAACAGCTCGTCGATGAAGCTGTCGGCGTGGACGTGGAGGTCCTCCGGGACGTCGGCCTCAACGGTCGCCGCGGAGGTCTCCCGTAGCGTCGCGACCTGGTCGCGGAGGGCGATCCCGAGGTCGATCCGCTCGAGCTCGTGCTCGCTGGCCTCGGACTGGAGCACCGCGTCGACGGTCTCGAGCAGCCGCTGGGTCTCGTCGGTCCGCCGCTGGATGTGCTCGACGTACTCCTGGTCCGTCTCGTCGTCGACCCGCTCGCCAAGGAGGTCCGCGAAGCCGCCGATGGCCATCAGGTCGTTGCGGACGTCGTGACGCAGGAGCTCCAGGACGAACGCGAGCGTGTCGCGCTGGTCGTCCTTCTCGGCGACGAGGCGGGCGTTCTGCTGGGCCTGCCCGCGGTTCAGCCCGATGAGGACGCCCGCGGCGGCGCCGACCGAGCCGACGACGACCACCTGGTTGAGGAACTCGAGGCCGACGCTACCGCCGGCGAGCTCCGGCGCCCACCGCCAGACCACCAGCGCGGCCATCAGCGCGAAGCCGCCGAAGCACCACTGCCCGGCGGTGCGGCACTCCGTGGGGGACATGTCGCTCTGGTAGATCGCGATGCCGGAGCTCACGACGATGTAGCCGAAGAGCACGTGAACGACGATCCCCAGGACGACCTGGTTCATCTGCCCCTCGGTGGGGAAGCCCCACGCGAACCAGAACGTCAGGCCTGCCGCGGCGAACGTCGCCCCGAGCGTGACGAATATGGCCCCCCAGTACGTCCGCGCGTCGGTCCCATCCATCCTCTCCCCACTTGGATATCGTTCGTTGTATCTTTATCGTCTCTTTCGGCGAGTAAGTCCGAGAGCGTTCGCGTCCGCGGTCCTGTTGAACTGCGTCGGTTGGCCCCAGCTACGAAAGAGGGGTCAGGAAGGTGAGCGATGATGTACAGCCCGCATTCTACGCCCACGACTCGACGTCGAGCGACTCCTCCTCGGCGACCGCCACCCAGGCCTCGTCCCGGGTGACGTCGGCGACGACGAACACCGGCTCGCCGTCGAGGTCGTCGTACGCCCCGAGGATCTGGCGACCGTGTACCTCAGCATTCCCGTCCGACGGCGGGGTGTTCGGCTGGTCCGGTGCGCTCGGTCCGTCCGTGGCTGGCCCACCCATGGCCCGGTGTACCATCCCCCATGTGGTCCGTCTTCCGGTCGGGTCGGCCGACGTTACGAGCGTCGATGTGGACGACCGTCCAACGGGACGGGTCCCTGGATTGTACTACGGTCGTGCTGGGGTCGTGCTACGGTCGTGCTGGGGTCGCGCTGGGGT
>SLIW01000452.1 GCA_007135435.1 Natronomonas sp. | reverse complement strand
CGGGCGCTGGTGGCCGCGGGCGGCTTCCTCCTGGCGTTCGTCGTCACCGACCCCGGTCTGACCGGGACCGCCCCCTCGACCCCTCCCGTCCTCTTCGTCTCCGGCGCCATCGCCATCTCTGCCATGGTGCTCCCGGGCGTCTCCGGCGCCTTCCTCCTGCTCGTGCTCGGCCAGTACGAGTTCATGAGCGGCATCCCGAGCGCGGTCGCCGCCGGGCTCGTCGAGGCCGCGACCGGCGACACCGGGCCGCTGGTCGAGGCGCTGGTCCCGTTCGCCGCGTTCATGGCGGGCGCGCTCGTCGGGGTCTTCTCGGTCGCCTACGCCATCCGGGCGGCGCTCGATCGCCACCGCGAGGCGACGCTGACGTTCCTCGTGAGCCTCATGGTCGGCGCGCTCCGGCTCCCGGCCGCCGAGATCACGGGCAACGTCGGGGCACCGACGTCCGGGACGATGCTCCTGGTCGCGGTCCCCGCCCTCGTCGGCGGCGCCGCGGTGCTCCTCCTGGACCGCTACACCGACGACCTCGAGTACTGAGGACGCGATCTGTCCAGTACTGAGGCCGCGATCTGTCCTGTACCGAGGCTGCGTTCTGTTCAGTACCGAGGCTGCGTTCTGTCCGGTGGCGCGCGCCAGGTGAACCGTCAGTTCGTCCAGGTGGGACCGATTTCACCTGAGACACGCTCCCGCCTCGAACCAGCCTGTGGGCTTATCTCCCGTCCCCTCCTACCGGAGGGACACCGCATGGGCCGACCGACGCTGACGACGCTGGTGCTGTTCGCGGTCGTGTTCGCCGCGCAGGTGCTCGGCGAGGCCATCGGGTTCGGACTCTGGGCGTTCGCGCTCGCGTGGCCGCTCCTCGAGAACCCCTGGACGCTCGTGGTGAGCGTCTACGCCCACGGCGGGCCCGCCCACCTGGCGGCGAACACGCTGGCACTGGTCGTGGTCGGCCCGCTGGTCGCCTACGTGACGACCCCGGCGCGGTTCCACGCCTTCTTCGTCGGCTCGGGTGCCGTCGCCGGGATCGCCCAGGTCGTCGCGACCATCCCGCTCGGGGGCTCCTCCGTGCTCGGCGCCAGTGGCGCCATCTTCGCCCTCTTCGGCTACCTCCTGGTCGGCAACCGCGCCTCCGAGCGGGCGCTCTCGTGGCTCCCGCTCGGGAGCCGCGGACAGCTCCTCCTCTTCGCCCTCCTCGCCGGGCTCGTCACCTACGCCACCGCCTCCCCCGGGGTGGCGCTCGTCGCGCACTTCGCCGGCTTCCTCGTCGGGGCGATCGCCGGCCGCCTGCGCGTCCTGCACGTCCGGTAGCCGTGGCGACGCGCCGGACGGAACGAACACAACACCAAAGAGAGCCCCGTCCGGACGGTCCGGCATGTACGAGGGCGTCCACGCGTACCCGGACGGCGACGCCACCGTCGCGCGGTTGGCCAGGACCGCCGCCGACTACGGCTACGACGGTCTCGTCGTCCGGAACCACGGGGACGCCCAGGCGGAGTACGACGCGGCAGCGATCGCCGACGCCTACGGCGTCGACGTCGTCTCGGGGATCGAGATCCGCGTCGACGACGCGAGCCGGGCGAGCGGCCTCGTGGGCAACTACCGCTCGAAGGTGGACGTCGTCTGCGTCCACGGCGGCGCGTTGAACCGCTTCGCCGTCGAGCAGCCGGCGGTGGACGTCCTCGCCCACCCGATGCGCGACGGAGACGTCAACCACGTGCTGGCGCGGGCCGCCGCCGACAACGGCGTCCACCTCGAGTTCAACTTTGGCCGGGTCCTGCGGACCGTCGGCGGCCAGCGCGTCACCGCGCTGCGCGGGCTCCGGAAGCTGCGCGAGCTCGTCGACCACTACGACGTCCCGTACGTGGTCACCGCCGACCCGAGTTCGCACCTCGAGTTGCGCGCTCCCCGCGAGCTGCGGGCGGTCGGCGAGACGATCGGGTTCGATCCGCCCGACATCGAGGCCGGCCTCCGGGCGTGGGGCGAGCTCGCCGCGCGGAACCGCGGGCGCCGTGCCGAGACGTTCATAGAGCCGGGCGTGCGTATCGACGAACATGAAGAGGACGAGTGAGCAAGCATGAAGAGGACGCGTGAAGAAGCATGAAGAGGACGCCTGAGGAGCACGCCGCCCGCTTCGACGAGGTGGCCCCGGAGTACGACGCCGACAAGAGTGACGAGTACCGAGCCTGCGTCTCGCTCGTGGTCGAACACGCCGTGCCGGGACCCGACGACGTGGTCCTCGACCTCGGCTGTGGGACCGGCGCCATCGCGCTGGCGCTCGCCGGCGACGCCCGGGAGGTGGTCGGCAGGGACATCAGCGAGGGGATGATGGAGGAGGCGCGGCGGAAGGCAGACGAGGCTGGCCTCGAGAACCTCTCGTTCAAGTACGGCTCGTTCCGCGAGCCCGACTACGACGGCGAGGTCGACGTGGTCGTCTCGAACTTCGCGATGCACCACCTCGCGGACGACGAGAAGCGGGAGGCGATCCGGATCATCGGCGAACTCGGGCCCCGCCGGTTCGTCCTGGGGGACGTGATGTTCTTCGGCGAGCCCGACCCGGACGAGCCGTTCTACGACCCGGAGGTCGACGACCCCGCGACCGTCGGCGTCCTGGCGGACGCGCTCACCGACGCCGGCTTCGCGCTCGTTGCCGTCGAGATGGTCCACGAGCAGGTCGGAGTGCTCGTCGCCGAGCGCGCCGGCTGAGTGCTCGCCCCGAGGACGCCGACCGCACCGGACTGCCCGACGACCGCGCCTGACTGCCCGTCGACCGCACCGGACCGCCCGTCGACCCCCTCGACGAGCGCCCCCACCGGGAACCGCCGGAGCTATGCGTCGGCCGGCCGAACGTCGACCGTGAAGCACCTCCCGAAGCACCTCCGGCCCCGGTGGCGGTACCTGGCGGTCGGCCTGGAGTCGTGGCCGGACGTCGAGCTCGACCGGCGGGCGTTCCAGCGCGAGGTGTGGTTCGCCGCCCAGAACCTCGTCGGCGACGCCGGCAGCGCCGACCTGGACGGCTCGGTCCTGCACTTCCGGTTCGCCGACGGCCTCGGCGAGGCGATCGTCCGGGCGCGGCGCGGGGAGGTCGAGCGGTTGCGCGCCGTCCTGGCGACGGTCTCGGAGGTCGACGGCCACCCACTGGGGCTGGTCGTCCGCGGCGTCAGCGGCACGGTCCGCGCGTGTGAGGAAAAGTATATACGACGCCCGAAGGTAGAACTCGACGAGAGAAGCGTCGCGTTCGCGAGCGCCGAGCGACCCGCGGTCGTCCGGGACCACCGGGTCGACGTGCGGCTCTCCGACGGCCGTGTGGGCGCGACGGCACTCGATATCGACACCCGCGAGAACTAACAATGCAGGGACAATCGCAGCAACAGGCGTACGACCGGGGGATCACCATCTTCTCGCCGGACGGCCGCCTGTACCAGGTCGAGTACGCGCGCGAAGCGGTCAAGCGAGGGACGGCGTCCATCGGCATCCGGACCGCCGACGGCGTGGTCCTGGCGGTCGACAAGCGCATCCGCTCGCCGCTGATGGAGCGGACGAGCGTCGAGAAGATCCACAAGGCCGACGACCACATCGGCATCGCCAGCGCCGGCCACGTCGCCGACGCCCGCCAGCTCATCGACTTCGCCCGACGCAACGCGCAGATCAACCAGCTGCGGTACGGCGAGCCCATCGGCGTCGAGACGCTCACGAAGGCGGTCACCGACCACATCCAGCAGTACACGCAGGTCGGCGGCGCCCGCCCGTTCGGGGTGGCCCTCATCATCGGCG
This sequence comes from Natronomonas sp., assembly GCA_007135435.1. Classification (GTDB taxonomy): domain Archaea; phylum Halobacteriota; class Halobacteria; order Halobacteriales; family Haloarculaceae; genus Natronomonas. Next base: position 1,093 of record SLIW01000452.1, on the reverse strand, counting down.
GCATCGAGGACGGCGAGCCCCGACTCTACGAGACCGATCCCTCGGGGACGCCCTACGAGTGGCAGGCGCTGGCGGTCGGCGCCGACCGCGGCGAGATCGAGGACTACCTCGAGTCCCACTACGACACCGCGATGGGCCTCGACGAGGGCGTGGGCCTGGCGCTCGAGGCCCTGGCGTCGGTCAACGACGGGCGCCTCCGCCCGGAGGGCATCGGCCTGGCGACGATCGACGCCGCCGAGGCCCAGTTCCGAGAGCTCTCGGACGACGAGATCGAGACGCACCTCCTCGAGCACGAGCTCCTGGACGAGGGCGACGAGGAGTAGCGTCATCGATGACGAGCTGTCGGTGCATCGACGACTGGAAATAGCGCCGTCGAACGGCGGGAGATCCCACCACGCGGCGAGAACCCCTCCCTGTCACCACGCACGTCTTTTTCTGCACCTTCCTCGACGGGCTGATCGTCCCGATCCAGTGACCTGACGTCCCCACTCCGCGTCATTTTTCGTCAATCGGCACCGACGAGACCCGTCGAATGGTCCGAACCCGCCGGCGGCCCGGCGGTCGGACGCATACCTTTTAGACCGGCCCCCCGTACCGGGTCCCATGATATCGCTCGACGAGGCCGTCACGGCACGGCTGGAGTCACACGGCCAGCGGTTCGAGGTGCTCGTCGACCCCGACGCCGCACTGGCGATCAAGCGCGGCGAGTTCGACGGCGACATCGAGGACGTCGTCGCCGCCGAGGACGTCTTCGAGGACGCCTCCAGCGGCGACCGCCCGCCGGAGGACTCGCTGCTGGACGTCTTCGACACCACCGATCCCCTCGAGATCATCCCGGAGGTCATCCGCCGCGGCGAGATCCAGATCACCGCGGAGCAGCGCCGCGAGATGCAGGAGCAGAAGCACCGACAGCTCGTCACCGAGATCGCACGGAACGCGGTCAACCCCCAGATGGACGACGCGCCGCACCCGCCGGAGCGCATCGAGCGGGCGCTCGAGGAGGCGGACTTCAGGATCGACCCGATGGAGCCCGTCGAGACCCAGGTCGACGACGCGCTGGACGCCCTCCGGCCGGTGATCCCGATCCGCTTCG
>SLIW01000377.1 GCA_007135435.1 Natronomonas sp. | reverse complement strand
CTCGAGGCCCGGATCGATGCCCTCGCCGATCGAGGCGTGGTCCCGACGGTCGGGACGGTCCTGATGACCGACGATCCCGGCGACGAGCGCTTCATGGAGTTGAAGCACGCCGCCTGTCGAGACGCCGGGGTCGCGACGCGCGACGTCCGACTCGATCCGGACGATCCGGCCGACCGCCTCTACGACGCGGTGGACCGGCTCTGTGCCGACCCCGACGTCCACGCCGTGTTCGTCCAGGTCCCGCTGCCCGACCACGTCACCGAACGAACCGTCAGGGAGCGGCTCGACCCGGTCAAGGACGTCGACTGCATGCACCACGGGAACCTCGGACGGCTCGTGGCCGGCCACCCGCGGTTCGTCCCGGCGACGACCGCCGCCGTGCTCCGTCTCCTCGACGCCTACGACGTCAAGGTGGCCGGGGCGGACGTCGTCGTCATCGGTCGCTCCGGCGTGATCGGCGCGCCGCTCGCGAATCGACTCCTCTCCGACGGACCGCAGGGGAACGCGACGGTGACGGTCTGTCACTCCCGGACGGACGACCTCGCCTCCCACACCCGCCGGGCGGACGTCCTCGTCACCGCCGCCGGGACCCCTGGGCTCGTCGACGGCTCGATGCTGTCCCCGGGAGCGATCGTCGTCGACGTGAGCGCGAACCGCGTCCCGGCGAGCGGTGACGGACCATCCGACGGAGACGCAGCGACCTCGGCTGCGGGAGACGGGTCGAAACATCGCGACCCTGCCCCACGGATGCAGGTCGTCGGCGACGTGGACCTCGAGAGCGCCAGGGAGGTCGTGGCGGCCATCACTCCGGTCCCCGGTGGCGTCGGACCGGTCACCCTCGCGATGCTGCTCGCGAACGTCGTCGAGGCGGCGGAGCGACAGGCCCAGGGTGGCTGAGTCGACCACGCCCCCACGTGAGGGGGGCCTTAAACACCTGCACTATTGATGGTCCACAATGATACCAGTTGCGTGGCTCGCTAGACGATAACATGTGTGTGTCCGATCCGCTCAGGCATCTCGCGGACATCGTCGAGGGGATCGAGGCCCGGGCGATGGACGTGACACACGTCTCGATGTCCGACGGGACGGACGCCGACGGCGGATCGGTGGCTGAGGTCGATCTCACCATCCCCTTCTGCTCGGCGTTCGGCGACCGGTCGACCGTGCGGCTCCGTTCATCGCGCATCGCGGACGACGGGTCGCTCGGTCTGGCGTTCGAGACGACCGATCCACTCCTCTCGCCGGACGATCGCGACGTGGAGTCGCAGTTGGTGGAAGCCGAGCTGACGGACGACGGATCGATTCGTGCCCTCCTGCACGTATCACTTCCCCCCGCCGTACCGTCGAAGGATGCGCCCGACAACGCCGGCACGGACGCAGGAGCCTCCTCGGATTCCCCGTCCGATTCGGACGCCGAGGGGAGTCAGGTCGAGGACGGGCACGAGGTGACGCCACGGACCGGCGGCTCCGACGACGTCCCGCCGTTCAGGGACCGGGAACTCCTGGCGGAGGTGTACGACTCGTGCGACACGTTCGCCGAGATGACCGACGCCCTCGGCATGGACGTGACGGCGGAGACCGTTCGCCGCTACATGATCGACCACGGGATCCACGAGGCGACCCCGTACAACACGTCCGGCGGCGAGAGCGAGAACACCGCGGATGCCAGCGCGGACCGGGACAAGCGCGAGACCACCGCGAACGCCACCGGTGATCGGGTTGCGCGCGAGACCGACGACGAGAGCGACGAACACGAGCGGGGCGCCAGCAGCGGATACGACGACAGCGGCGGATACGACCACAGCGGCCGATACGACGACAGCGGCGGATACGACCACAGCAGCCGATACGACGACAGCGACGGCACCGGTGACAGTACTGACGAGGTAACCCGTCAGCCCGGTGTCGACGACGGCCCCGCAGAGGCGGAGGCTGGTCTCGAGGACGAGGGCCAGATCGTACTGACGGACGGGATCGGGCTCCCGGACGACATCGAGGTCGACCGGTTCGTCGAGGCGGTGAAGGACTCCCGGACCATCTACGAGGTGACCAAGAAGATCGGCATCAGCCGGGAGGACACCGTCGACACGCTCCGGGAGTACAACCTCCTGGACCTCGTGGGCGGTCGCCTCTCCGGCGGCGGTCGCAGCGAGGTGACCCGCGAGGAGGTCGTCCAGCGGCTGCGGGAGTGCACGGCCGAACCCTCGACGGTTGGATAGCGCCCACACCCTCGACGGCTGGATAGCGCCCACACCTCGACGGCTGGATAGCGACCGAACGGTCCCGGACCGGGGCCGACGCGACGGAACCGGGCATCGATCGCGGTCGGTGTGCACAGGGGGAGGAGATATCCATAAACGTCTGGGGTTCGTCCGTTCCGCCGGACGGTGAGCCCGTCCGGTCGAGACCGATGGCGATCCTCACCGACGTCTGGTTCGGACACGAGGCGGGGGCCCTGGCGGGGACCCTCGACGAGCTCGCGGACCTGGACGTGCGGGTCATCAGGGAGGCGAGCACCGACCCGGACGGGGACGTGTACTTCTTCCGCTTCGACGGCGTCGACCTCGCGGACGTCCGCGACGTGCTGGAGTCGGATCCCACGGTCCGTTCGGTCCGGTCGATGCCCGAGTTCGCGGCACAGCGACTGCTCGGGGTGGAGTTCGCCTCGTCGACGAGGCTCCTCGCGCCCGCCGTGACCGACGCGGGTGGGTACGTCCTCGACGCCCGGGCGACGAGCGGCGACCGTCGACCACCGGGGTGGTTCGAGCGGTGGCTCCTCCCCGACCACGAGTCGCTCCGGACGATCTGGCAGCACGCCCGACGGGAGGGGTACGACTTCGAGATCGTCGAGCTCGATCGGCAGGGTCGGATGGGCGAGGCTGAACTGGGGCCACGGACCCTCACCGACCAGCAACGGGCTGCGCTCGTGGCCGCCTACGAGTCGGGGTACTTCGCCGAACCCCGGGAGGCGTCCCTCGAGGAGGTCGCCGACCGCCTCGGCATCTCGCCGTCCGCCGCCGCCGGTCGGCTGCGCCGCGGCATGAAGTCGCTCGTCGGGGCGACCATCGTCGTCGACCGACCCGAGCGCTGACCGGACGGCCGTGACCGGCTTCCCGGCTGGCACTGATGGGACCACGTTGACCGGCAGACCGGCCGGGCGGTGACGGACCGAGGTGACCGGCAGACCGGCCGGGCGGTGACGGACCGCCGTGACCAGCAGATCGGCCATACGTCGACTACCGACGTCACCAGCATCGACGAACTGTGTCGACGCGTCGACCGCCGGCCTGGTGGAATCATTCATTACCCGTCGTGCGGATACCACGACAGACAGCGCGTCGACGAGGGCCCGAACGCCCGTGAACCGATGGTGATCACCACACACGTCTACGCCGACCACCCCGACCTCGCCCTGGCCGACACGATCCGGACGCTCCCGGACGTCACGCTGGGTGTCCTGGAGGACGCGGGGACCGATCCGGAGAACAGCGAGTACGTGTTCTGGATCGAGGCGCCGGACTTCGACGCCGTCGAGGCGGCACTCGCGGAGGACCACACCGTCGCGGCGTTCACACAGGTCGACGAGTTCCGGGGACGCCGGACCTACCGGATCGCCTACTCCGACGAAGCCACGTTGCTCACCCCGATGATCCACCGGATCGGCGGCATCACCCGCGAATCGCGGAGCCACGCCAACGGGTGGATGCTCCGGCTGCAGCTCCAGGACCACGACGACCTCCTCACCCTCGATCGCTACGCCCGGGACGAGGGCATCCACCTGGAGCTCCTCGACCTCCGGCAGGAGTCGGAGGTGCCCGACCGCACGCGGTTCGGCCTCACCGAACCGCAGGCCGATGCGCTCGCCGCCGCCTACGTCCACGGCTACTACGACGACCCGCGCGAGATCTCGCTGCAGGAGCTGGCGTCCGTCCTCGGGCTCTCCAACACGGCACTGAGTGGCCGCCTGCGGCGGGCCTCCGAGCGGCTCGTCGAGGAGGTCCTCCTCGACGAGGAGACCGATCGGTCCTGAGCATTGGTCGATATCTGGGTGGTCACTACGCTCGTGGAGATGTTCGGTATAGAGCCGACCCGAAACGACGCGACACCACGCCACGCGACACGACGCCACACGTCACGACGCCACACGTCACGACGCCACGCGTCACGACGCCACGCGTCACGAGGCGACACGATCACATCGCCGCGGTCACGAATCGAACAGAGCCGCCGGCACCCACCCGATCGAGAGACGGGCAAAGTTCGCCGCCCGGCGCTCCTGAGAGTGGGCGGGTGCCACAATATCCCCATAGTAATCATATCTTACTGGCTCGCGACCGGCGGTAAGACAGACGTACCCGCGGGCGGCGATCTTTGGCCCTCGCTGCCTGCCGTCCGGGCGGTCGAGACGGCAATAAGCGACTGTCGGTTAACCAAAGATAATTAACTAGCAAGTAAATCTCTGCAAGAATGATCAATCACGAGGAAAGACTTTCAAATTGTCACTACAGTTATACCGGTAATTGCATCCTACCCCTGCATGGCAGAAGGCCATCGGAACGAAGACAAAGCGGAGGGGTTCGGGTATGATAGACGTACCTACCTCAAGCTCGCAAGCGCGGCGGCCGCCGTGACGGCGAGCGGGGTCGCGGGGGTCGCCAGCGCGAACCCGCGGGGCTACGACCCGGACACGGTCGTCGACCTGGGCGAGCAGGGGCTCTCCACGGGCGACGTGATCGACCCCTACCTGGACCGCTACTTCCAGAACGGCGTCGAGGTACGTATCCCCGAGGGCGAGTACCGCTGGGACGGCGCCGGCGTCGGCGGCAACGCCACCCGCAACGCCGGCGTCATCGGCGAGGGCG
>SLIW01000484.1 GCA_007135435.1 Natronomonas sp. | reverse complement strand
GTGTCGCGCGCCGTCCGGCGCGCGACCGGCGGAGCGTGCAAAAAGTGGTTTTAAACCACCTTCATCAACCGCCGCTCGAACTTGCCGATCCGCACCCGCTGCCAGCCACGCAGGTCCTCGTCAACGCCCGGGTCGCCCGTGTCGACGCGGAGGACGCCGAGGTCGTCGAGCTTCTGCCGAGAGGCGACGACCCCGACCTCCGAGCGGCGGATCACCTCCGGAGAGATCTGGGCGTTGCCCCGCCCGAAGACGAACCCCTGGCCGCCGATGGGCGAGACGATCACGACGTTCCGCTCGCCCAGGTGGTCCAGGATCTCGGACTCGCCGCCGTCGTGGACGAGCACCTCCCCGTCGCGCCAGACGTCGACGCCGAGCGGCGCACCGTCGAAGCCCAGCTCGGTCTTGATCGCGTCGATCGTCGAGCCGGGCCCGAGGACGTAGGTCGTCCCCTCGTCCTCCGTGATCTCGGCGGCGACGGCCTCGGCGACCTGCTCGACGGTCCCCCCGCCGATCTGCTTCGAGGACTGGAGTTCCTCGCCGACCGGGACCTCGGCGAGCGCCCGCAGCTCGGTCCGGACGTCGCCGCCGCGGTAGGCGTCCTCGTCGATGTCGTTGACCTCCCGGGTCTCGGTCCGCTCGAAGTCGGCCGCGAGCCGCCCCGCGGCCCGCGGGGTCACCGCGAACACCGCCGAGTAGACCTTCACGCCGGCGGGGACGCCGAGGATGGGGACGCCGGCGTCCAGGTCGTCGAGCGTCTCCGCGACGTCGACCGCGGTGCCGTCGCCCCCGACGAAGAGGATCAGGTCGACGTCCTCGGCGACCAGCCGTCTGACCGCCTCGCGGGTGTCCTCCGAACTGGTCTCCGTGAGGCCGCCGTGGGGGTCACCGACGACGACCGGCGAGAAGCCCGCCGCGACCGCCACGTCCTCGCCCATCACCCCGCCGTAGCTGTAGAGCTCGACCTCGGCGGCCTGCTCGCGGAGGTGCTCGAGGGCCTCCTGTGCACGCTCCGGCGCCCGCGGTTCGGCGCCCCGTCGACGGGCCTCCTCGACCTTGCCGTCGGTGCCCTTCAGGCCGACGCGGCCGCCCATCCCGGCGATCGGATTGACGACCAGCCCGATGCGACGCATGGCTACGAACACTCCCGCTGGTCCCAAAAGCGACGCGGTCGGGGTGTCATCGGCCGCGTCCCGTTCTGGTGGTCGATGGCCGCATCCCGTTCTAATGGTCGGTGGCCCAACGACGGTAGTGTTTCCCTATCGAGGACGAAATCCGGCTCGGCAGACGTGTCAGCCAGCCGGTCGGGGCCGTCGAAAGGGAACCGATTAAGGCGCGGCCGACGGAACTCCCTCCAATGAGCTTCGTGCTGCAGGCGTTCGAGGACGCCCCCGAGGTCATCTCGCTGTCGGGGTGGGTCGTGCTGCTCGCCAGCGTCGCCATCACCGTCGCCTGGCTCTGGTACCTCTACCGCTAACGAACGCTGCCACGTGCGGTCGGACCACGTCGACGGGACGGTCGCGAGCGTCCGGCAGGGGGAGTGTTCTCTCGGGCGTCTTCGTTGCTCTCGGCCGTCGTCGTTCCCCATAGCCGAGGTCGCTCCCCTCAGCCGAGGTCGCTCCCCTCGTCTTCGTCGTCCTTGTCTGCAGCATCATCTTCGATCTCGGCTTCGTCGTTCCCCTCGGCTTCGTCGACCCGCTCGCGGAGCCACGCGACGGCCGCCTCGACCTCCGCGGCGTCGATGGCCTGGATCTTCACGCGGACGTGGTCGCCCGGGTAGCTCCCCACCTTCACGTCGAAGCGCTCCTGCAACCGGGTGAATCGTTCGACGAGGGTGCTCTCGGGTTCGTCGACGACGACCTGGCGCACGTGCTGGCGCTGTCCCTCGAACTCGTCGGCCACCTGCTCGAACATCCCTTCCATCTCCCGGGGGACGCCCGGGAGGACGTAGATCCGCTCGACGACGCAGCCCGGCGCGACGCCCTCGACGTTGTGCAGGGGTCGGGCGCCGGCGGGGAGCTCGGTCGTCCCCGCGTCCAGGTCGCCCTCGGCGTACCCGCCCTCGGTGGTGAGCCACTCGAGGACCTCCGCGTTCGGTTCCACGTCGCGACCGACCGCCGCCGCGACCCCCTCGATCGTTCTGTCGTCGTGTGTCGGCCCGAGGCCGCCGGTGACGATCACCGCGTCGTACTCCGCGTGGTACTCGTTGACGACCCGGGCGATGTCGGCGACGCGGTCGGGGACGGCCGTGACGCGCTCGACGCTCGCGCCGCGGGCGGTGAGCCGCCTGCCGAGCCAGGCGGCGTTCGTGTTGACCGTGTCCCCGACGAGCAACTCGTCGCCGACGGAGACGACTGCGACGCGCATACGCCACCTTACGTCGGCGGGTGCTAAACCCCTGCGGCCCCGGGGCGGTGGCCTGCTCGCTCCTCGCCTCTCGTTCCTCGCCCCTCGCCTCTCACTCCTCGCCCCTCGCCACTCACTCCTCGTTCCTCGCCCCTCGCTCCTCACACCTCGCCCCTCGACCCGGGGTGCTACCGCATCCCGGGCGGTGGCGGGTCCCTGCCCTCGTCGTCGTAGTCGACGTCGAGGCCCTCGTCCTCGCGGCGCTCCCGTGCCTGCTGGATCTGCACGTAGTAGTAGATGGACCCGAAGACCCCGGCGACGAGCGCGACGACCGCGAGGCCGCCGAAGAGCCACAGGTCGCGGTCGAGGTACCACCGGAGGTGGACCACCGACGTGTCGACCTCGTCCCACTGGAGGTGGACGCGGTCGCCGACCTGGTCGCGGTCGTCGTTCGACGGCCGGACCTGCGAGAGCAGCGGGATGGCGGCGTCCGTGTTCGGCGGCAGGGCGACCTCGTAACTGCCGTGGACCGGCGTCCGGATGGCGACCTCCTTGCCCCGCTTCGGGGTCGTGAACGCGAGCTGGCCCTCGTCGTTCGGCAGCTCGACGATGGACCGCTGTCTCGTGTTGTCGACGCCGAGCGCGTCGACCGGCTCGGTCGACCCGTTCTCGTAGACGCGGGTCGCCTCGCCGTCGACGTACCGGTCGACGGTCCCGTTCGGGTGCCGGAACTGCAGGCCGTAGAGCTCCAGGGGCCGCTCGACCCCCAGCATGTCCGTCCGGTAGAGCTGGATGGTGCCCTCGTCGCCGGTCACCTTCGCCGAGACGTTGTAGACCGCCGTGTAGTTCTCCCGGTTGATGGTGACGAACGCGTCGCGGTCGGTCCCGAAGTCGTACTCGGCGTCCTGCGAGAGCGCCTCTGGGTCGTCGACGTCCGTCCCGAGGATTGTCGTACACCCGGCGAGCACGAGGAGGACCGCGAGCGCGAGGGCGGCGAGGAGACGACGGTTCATGTCGAGAGGGATCGGCCGGAGGCTCCTGGGGGCACGGAACCGGCGCGTGCCAGCCAGTACGCGTCTGGCCGTGGAAAACGACTTCGATTGGCGCCGACTCGATGCGGGCGATGCGACGCGCATCGATCGTCGGCCAGCCGTCGATCGTCGGCCACCCGTCCCTCATTGCCCATGCGCCCGCCGCCGGGCGTTCTCCCCCCGACCAGGTGTCGATCCATCTCCGACGGCAGGCGGGGACCGTCCATCAGGTGACGACCGCGAGCAGCTCCGAGCGCATGTAGGGGCCGACGTCCGCGATCAACCCCGGCGCGTCGGTGCCTTCCGCGCAGACCACGCTCTGTTCGAGCAGGCCCAGCCGCTCGACGGTGACCACGTCGTCGGCGTGGCCGGCGCGGTTGAACGTCGCGCGGACCTCCGCGCGGGTGGCGCTGTTGGCGTTCACGCGGCTGTTGCCCCGGGTCCAGTCGTAGAGACGGTCGCGCTCGGCGTCGGCCAGCCGGTTCGGCTCGTCGTCGTCGCCCTCGACGAACCGCAGCGGCACGTGCTGGACGAGGCCGAACCGGGTGCGGATCTGGGAGGGGGTGCCCGGGCCGAGGCCGAGCTCCTCGGCGGGGATCCGCACCTCCTCGCCGGCGTCGAGGACGAAGCCGTCGTCGTCCCACGCCTCCAGGGTCCCGACGTGGACGTCGCCCGCCCCGCGGTGCGGCGTGATCGCGCCCCACCGCTCGGCGAGGAGGTTGCGGGCGACGGGAGCGTCCTCGCCGGTGACCGTCACCGACGGGAAGCCGTCGTCGCGCAGCCCGAGGGTGAACTCGACCTCGAGGTCACCGAGGTCGTTGCCGACGAGCGACTCGAGGGAGTCCATGGCCCGCCGGCGGGCGTCGCCGGCGACGTACACCTTGGTCGCGAGGACGACCATCGGGTCAGGCCTCGGGAGGCGCCTCGGCCTCGTCGACGTGGAGGTCATCGCGGAGCTCCTCGATGCGGCGGTCCATGGCGTCGACGAGCCGCTGGTTGTCCATCGTCTCGAGCTGGGTGCCGCACTGGGGGCACTCGAAGCCGAACTCCATCGCCTCCCCGAACTCGAAGCGGAGCTGGCAGGCGCCACAGAGGTAGAACTCGTTGTCCTGCTCGTAGTCGCGGCGCTCCTCGAGCGCCTCGAGCAGCCGGAACATCTCCTCTTCGAGCTGCTCGGGGATGTTCTCGTACTGGAAGGTCCACAGGTAGGTGAGCCAGCCGGAGTCCTCGTCGCGCAGCCGCCGGTAGGTGGCCAGGTCGTTCTCGTAGAGGATGAACAGCGCCCGGCGGACGTCGTTGAGCTCGAGGCCCAGCTCCTCGGCGAGCTCCTCGTCGGTGACCTCCCCGTCCGGCGGCGCCGCCGCGACCGGCATCCCCGTCGGCCCGACGAGCTCGTGGAGGTACTTCTGGATCACCGGGTCGTTCAACAGGTCCTCAAAAGCCATTGCCGTAAATTGCGGCGGCGAATCCTTTAAACGCTCCGAACTCGG
>SLIW01000527.1 GCA_007135435.1 Natronomonas sp. | reverse complement strand
GCTGCTGGTCGTCCCCTTCCTGTTCACGCGACACCGCGGCGACTTCGGGGCCCTGCGGCGGCGCGACTGGCTCGTCGCGACGGCGACCGGGGCGGCGCTGGCGATCCACTTCGCCGCCTTCTTCGAGAGCCTCGCGTGGACCAGCGTCGCCGCGAGTGTCACCATCGTGCAGTCCCAGCCCGTCTTCGTCGCCATCGGTGCCGCGCTGTTCCTCCGCGAGCGGATCGGCCTCCGGAAGGCCCTCGGTATCGCCGTGGCCATCGTCGGGATCGGCGCGATGTCCGCCGGCGAGTTCCTCGCCGGCGCGGCGGTGGCCGGCGCCCACCCGCTGTACGGCAACGCGCTGGCGCTCCTCGGGGCCGGTATGGCCGCCGTCTACGTCCTCGTCGGTCGCTCGCTCCGCCAGCGGGTCGCCCTGGTCCCGTACGTCCTCGTGGTCTACACCGCCTGCACGTTCACGCTCCTCGCCGTCGCGGTCGCCCAGGGGCTCCCCCTGACCGGTTACGGGGGCCGGGAGTGGCTCATCTTCCTGGCGCTCGCGGTCGGCCCCGGGCTGTTCGGCCACACCGTGGTCAACTGGGCGCTCGAGCACGTCCCCTCCACCGTCGTCAGCGTCTCGCTGCTCGGCGAGCCGGTCGGGGCCTCCATCCTCGCGCTCTTCCTCCTGGCGGAGGTTCCGGGGCTCACGACCGTCCTCGGCGCCACCGTCGTGCTCACGGGGATCTACCTCACCGCCACGTCGCGTGCGTGAGTGGGTCAATGACCGGCTCGACCGAGGCACGTCACCGGCTCGACCGCGGCGCACCTCCGATTCGACCGAGGCACGTCACCGGCTCGACTGCGGCGCACCCCCGATTCGACCGAGGCACGTTACCGGCTCGACCGTGGCCCGATACCGGGACGACCGAGGCGCGTTACCGACACATTCCCGGTCCGCCACAGACACAGCAGCACTCCCACCATCGTGGAGCCATGTACGCCGGTCGTTCAGCAAGCCGAGCGGTAAGCAATTTCACGTAATACACACCTTCCAGTCGGTATCCTGTCCATACTAATTGGAACGTCTTTCGACGGACGGATATGGCGGCCACAGCGACACGGAACGTCGTCCTGATCTGTCTCGACTCGGTGCGGAACGACTTCTTCGAGGAGGCGGCCCCGCGGACGCAGGCGCTGGCCGACGTCTCGTTCGACCAGTGCCGTGCGGCGAGCTCCTGGAGCGTGCCGAGCCAGGCGAGCATGGTCACCGGGCTCCTCCCCCACGAACACGGCGTCCACACCTACTCGCCGACATACGACGACCTCCCGGTCGAGCGGACCGTCCTCGACGCCTTCGAGGACCACCGGACGGTGGGGATCAGCGCCAACGTCTACGCCGGACCGAGCTTCGGCTTCGACCGGTACTTCGACGAGTTCCACAGCCTGATCAGGCAGACCCGCTTCCCCGAGGCGGCGACCGCCGAGGAGTTCCTGGCGACCTACGACGGCGACTCCCCGTACCTCGACTTCCTGCGATACTGCCTCGACGACGAGCACACCCTCAAGAGCCTCTGCAACGGCACCGTCGAGTTCGCCTACCAGTCGGTTCCCGTCGACCTTTGGCGGCCGCTCTTCGACGAGGGTGCCGGCCCTGGACTCCGTCTCGCGCGGCGGGAGCTCGCGGCGTCGGACGAACCGACGTTCGTCTATATGAACCTGATGGAGGGCCACGTGCCCTACAGGCCGGCGACCTACCTCGACGGAGATCTCTACGACTGTCCGTGGACCTGGTCGAGCGGGGACCGCGGCTCGTGGGAGCTCCGGCTCGGGGCGTACGACGAGGAGTACTGGGAGCGCCGGAATCAGCTCTACCGCGCCAACATCGACTATCTCGACCGGCGACTGGCCGACTTCATCGACGAGATCGGCGACGACACCACCGTCGTCGTCACGGCCGACCACGGCGACGACCTCGGGACGGAGGTCGATGAAGGGCTCGTCAACCACAAGAGCAGCCTCACCGAGGGGGTGCTCCACGTGCCGCTGCACGTCGTCAACGCGCCGTCGGAGCAGGAGCCGCAGACCTCGCGGTACGTCTCGCACCTCCAGCTCCCGGAGCTGCTCGTGGGGCTCCGGGACGGTCACGTCCCGGACGTCACGCGGGACCGCATCGCCGCGGAGGTGATGGGGATGGGTGGTGGTAGCGACCCCCCGCCGGATGTCGACGACGATTTCTGGGACCGGACCATCCGCTGTGCCTACCGGGACGACGAGAAGGTCCGCTGGGACTCCTCCGGCGAGGTCGTCCGCTACGAGGTCTCGGCGGACCGGTCGAACTGGCAGCGGCGGACAGGGAAACTCGAGTCGGTCCCCGGGTGGGCAACGGAGGCGTTCCAGGACCCTCTCGACGTCGCACGTCAGCGGGCGACCGACGGGCCGTCCGACGGGACGGCCGCCGTCGAGGTCGACGAACGGACCGAACGCCGGCTCAGGGAACTGGGCTACCTGTGACGGTCGGGGACTCGTGACGATGCAGCGACGACGATTCCTCTACCTGCTGCCCGCGGGGATCGCCGTCGGTCTCGCGGGATGCGGTGGGGTCGAGCCCACCCCGGACGACGACTGGCCACCGGCGACGCCTGACGACGCCGAGCCCGCCGAGCCCGCCGTGCCTACGGAGACGCCAGACCCCGAGGAGATCCCCGGTGCGGATGAATACGGGACGGTCGTGGACCTCGTCGCGGAGGGCGCGGACGACGGCGGAGAGTCGTCGATCGTCCCGCTCCTCGAGGAGCACCTCGGCGACGACACCCTGCTCTTCCTCGACGAGGGGGTGTACCGGATGGACGAGACGCTCGTCGTCGACGGCGTCTCGGAGCTCGGCATCGTCGGCCGCGACGCCACGATCCGTCCACCGGCGGGCTGGGAGCACACCCTCTTCTCTGTGCGTGCCGACCGTGGCCTCCGCGTCCAGGGTCTGACGTTCGACTTCGACGACGCGGTGGGCGGTCGGGCGCTGCAGCTCTCCGTCGGGGACGACCTCGAGGTCGTCGACGTCACGATCGCCGGTCGGTTCGAGGCCGGCCCGGGTCCGGTCCGGCTCGACGTGCCGGAGGCGGACGGCGCCGGCGTGGTCGAGGGCCTCGAGATCCCGGACGGCGGCACGTTCGAGAGCGACGCGACGGGGCTCTACGTCGGCAACCGGAGCCACGGCGACCTCACCTTCCGGGACTGCTCGATCCAGGGGTTCCCCGACAACGGCCTCTACGCCGACCCGCCGGGCGGGTCGATGGAGGTGGAGGGAGGCTACTACGCGAACAACGGTATCTCGAACGTGCGCGTCAAGGGTGGCTCGACCGTCCGGGGGGTGCACGTCCGATGCGACGGCGACCACGACGACGAGTTCCGCAACATGCGGGGCATCCGGGCGAACGACTTCCGGGCGCGCGCGGACGCCGACCCGGTCGTCGTCACCGGCTGTCGGATCGAGCTCCTCGACGTCACCTACAGCGACGGCGCGATCGAGCTCACCTCGCGGCTCGCCGAGCTCGTCGTCGAGGACACCCTCGTCGTGGTCGACGCGGACGAGGTCGAGGGGATCTTGGCCAAGTCACCCGACGACGAGCTCCGGGACGGGGAGGCGACCCCGCGGATCCACTGTGCGAACGTCACCGTGACCGGTTCGGCCGCCCGCCGGTCGGCCATCCGCGTCGACGACCGCGACGGCTGTACGCTCGAGGGACTGAACGTCCGCCAGCGTGGCCTGGAACGGAACGGCGTCGAGTTCCGACGGTCGAGCGGCAATACAATCACTGACAGCTTCTTCGACGTCACCGGCGACCCAGTCGTGCTGACCGACGCGACCGCAGACGTCGATGGGATCGTCTCGACGCATGCTCCGCCGTTCCCGTTCGACAGGACGGCGGCCCGATCCTCTTAGACAGGTATCCGGTGGCCCGATCTCCTCGGACAGGTATGGGTGACCCCCGGTTCCCCCGACGTATCCGCAACCCGCTCGCCTGGTCGTTCTCGAACAGCTGCGTTCGTGGATCCGAGAGTGAGTTCGTGGATCCGAGAGTGAGTTCGTGGATCCGGGAGTGAGTTCGTGGATCCGAGAGTTCGAGTGGTGGTGGAGGATCGACCGAGATCGAGCGTTAAGATAATCTTACCACGCTTCGCCTGGCGTACTTTCAGGCCTGGGCGTGGCATAGCCCGGATCGATTCGCCGGCGCCGTCGGGAATCGGATCACGACGTCCTATCGCGGTTTTCCTCGGACGAGAGTGGTTTCTGATCGTCTCTGCGTGGCCTCGTCGTCCCGCCGTTGCATCGAGAGTTCCTCGTCCGCGCTCACGGTGACGACTTGGTTCGATACGGTGACCCGTAGGTTGCGCGTACCAACGTGGTATGTAGAACTTACTAAAATTTCAGCGTATCTGGTCCCGAAACAACAGTAAAGCTAGGTAAAATTTTATCATCGATCTGTATCCATAGCTAACTATTATACATATAACGGCAAACGGCGTGAATAAATCGTAACCAGCCAGTACGGTTATACCGGTAATGGCAACCTACCCGGGCATGGCAGAAGGCCATCGGAACGAAGACGGATCGGGTGACAGTGGGTTCAACCGGCGTACCTACCTCAAGCTCGCGGGGACGGCCGCGGCCGTGGCGGCGACCGGCCTCGCGAGCGCGGCGAGTGCGAGACCGGCTGGCTACGACCCCGACACGGTCGTCGACCTGGGCGAGCAGGGGCTCTCCGAGGGCGATACGATCGATCCGTACCTGGACCGCTACTTCCAGAACGGCGTCGAGGTACGTATCCCCGAGGGCGAGTACCGCTGGGACGGCGCCGGCGTCGGCGGCAACGCCACCCGCAACGCCGGCGTCATCGGCGAGGGCG
>SLIW01000588.1 GCA_007135435.1 Natronomonas sp. | reverse complement strand
GAACGGTCGGTCGTCGCGTGCACGGCCCTTGAACGGTCGGTCGTCGCGTGCACGGCCCGTGAACGGTCGATCGTCGCCAGGAGGACCCGGCGAACGGCCGACCGTCGCCTGTATGCCCAGGTTACCGGTCAGTCACCGACACGTCACCCGACCGTTCACGGAGCGTTTTAAGGGTCCGGGACGCACAACCCCGTGTATGGGTATCCTCTCGCGGGCGTCCTACGTCATCCGCTCGAAGGTCAACGCGGTCCTGAACCGCGCCGAAGACCCCTCGGAGACCCTCGATTACTCCTACGAGCGGCTCCGCGACGAGCTCCAGGACGTCAAGAAGGGCATCGCGGACCTGACGACCCAGAAGAAGCGACTCGAGATCCAGAAGCGCCGGCTCGACGAGAACGTCGAGAAGCACAACGAGCAGGCCAGACAGGCGGTCAGACAGGACCGCGAGGACCTGGCGCGCCGGGCCCTCGAGAAGAAGAAACAGAAGATGGCCCAGATCGAGGAGCTGGAGGCGCAGATCGCCGACCTCCAGCGGACCCAGGACAACCTGGTCGAGAAGAAGGACGAGCTCCAGAGCCGGATCGAGCGGTTCCGCACAGAGAAGGAGACGATGAAGGCACGGTACCAGGCCGCCGAGGCCAGCACCCGCGTCGGCGAGGCGATGACCGGCGCCGGCGACGAGATGGAGAACGTCGCCCGGTCGATCGAACGCGCCCGGGAGAAGACCGAGGACATGGAGGCCCGCTCCGCCGCCATGGACGAGCTCCAGGAGACCGGCGCCTTCGAGGACGTGCTCTCGGACAAGGACGCCCTCGACCGCGAGCTCGAGGCGATGCGCCAGGGCGGCGAGATCGACGCCGAACTCGAGACCCTCCGGGCCGAGGTCGGTGGCGAGTCGGAGGCCGGCGCGGACACGGACGAGGACGTGGAGATCGAACTCGAGGAGGAACTCGAAGAGGAGGCCGAGCCCGAGGACCCCGAGATCGAGGCGGAGCTCGAGGACATCAAACAGGACGAGAGCGAGGACGGGTAGGGCCGACCCCGGGATCGGTCGCCGGCGGTCGCTCACGGGAGGACGGTCGCCGGCGGTCGCTCGCGGGAGGACGGTCGCCGGCGATCGGTCACTGGTGGACCGTCCGCTGACGATGACGAGTTCCGGTATTCCACGGGATTCGGGTTTCACGACCAGCTTCGACGCCGCGTCGAGGAAGTGGAACGGGTCTCCCCCGACGCGTCCAGTGCGGGACCCAGTAGCCCTTTGGATTACGACGTTCTATGGACGACTGAATGTCGGACGACGAGACGCCCGGCCGCATCTCCGCCGGTCCGGTGCGGACCTGGGTGCTGCTCGACGCCGAGCGCCGGACGCTCGTGGTGCTGCTCCTCGTGGCCGTGTACGTCGCCCTCGTCGCGGTCGTGGCGGCCTGGCCGAACCCGGTCAGGCCGATCCTGGCGACCTACGACCCCGTCCCGCCGCTCTTCCAGGCGCTCGCGACGGGCGTCATCACCGCGGTCACCCTCGTGGTGACGATCAACCAGCTGGTCCTCTCCCAGGAGCTCGGGGCGATCGGCGACCAGCGCGGCCGCATGCAGGAGTCGATGCAGTTCCGCCGGGACGTCGAGGAGCGGACCGAGCCCGCCGTCGCGCCGCCCACGCCCGCCGCCTTCCTGCAGGAGCTGGTGGAGGCCAGCTGTGCCGCCGCGGAGCGACTCGCCGACGAGGCGGACCAGGAGGTGGACGCCGAGTTCCGCGACCGCATCGACGAGTACACCGACACGCTCGTCGAGAACGCCGACGAGGTCACCGACTCGCTGGACGACGCCCAGTTCGGCACCTTCGAGGTCATCAAGGCGGCGCTCGACTACAACTACTCCTACAAGATCTACCAGGGGCGGAACCTCCGCGAGCAGGGCCGCGACGTCCTCGACGAGGACACCATCGCGGCGCTCGACGACCTGGTCGAGGTCCTCCAGTTCTTCGGGCCCGCCCGCGAGCACTTCAAGACGCTCTACTTCCAGTGGGAGCTGACGAACCTCTCGCGGGGGATGATCTACACCGCGCTGCCCGCGCTCGTCGTCGCCGCCGGGAGCCTGCTGCTGCTCGGCGATCCCGCACAGTTCCCCGGGACGACCCTCGGGATCGAGAACGTCACGTTCGTGCTCGTCGGCGCCGTCGTCCTCGCCATCGTCCCGTTCCTCCTGCTCCTGTCGTACATGCTCAGGATCTCCGTGGTCGCCAAGCGGACGCTGGCGATGGGGCCGTTCGTCCTCCGGCAGGCGGATCGGATCGACGACGAGGGGGAGTGACGGGTCAGCCGTCGACGAAGTCCGGCGTCACGCGCCGCTCGGCGACCTCGCGCTCGAGGTGGGTCAGGAACGTCTCGACGTCGACGTCGTTGCGCTCCTCCTCGAAGCGGTCCCGGACCGAGACGGTGCCGGCCTCCTCCTCGCGGTCGCCGACCACCAGCATGTAGGGGACGCGGTCGTCGTGGGCCTGCTGGATCTTCTTGCCGACGGTCCACGAGCGGTCCTCGATCCCGACGCGGAAGTCGGCGAGGTACCGGTTCTGCAGCTGCTTCGCGTAGCCGATGTTGTCGTCGGAGACGGGCAGGATCCGCACCTGCTCGGGCGCCAGCCACGTCGGGAAGTTGCCGTCGAAGTGCTCGACGAGCACCATGAAGAACCGCTCGTAGCTGCCGTAGAGCGCCCGGTGGATCATGACCGGGCGGTGCTCCTGGTTGTCCTCGCCGGTGTAGGTGAGGTCGAACCGTTCGGGCATGTTGAAGTCCAGCTGGACGGTCGGGCCGTCCCAGTGGCGCCCGAGGGCGTCCTCGAAGGAGAAGTCGATCTTCGGCCCGTAGAACGCGCCGTCGCCGGGCTCGAGGTCGTAGTCCATCCCGCTGGCCTCGAGGACGTCCTCGAGCTGGCGCTCGGCACGCTCCCAGATCTCGTCGGAGCCGACCGACTTCTCCGGACGCGTCGCGAGCGCGACCTCGTACTCGAGCCCGAAGGTGTCGAGCACCTCCCGGATCTGGTCGATGATGGTGGTCACCTCGCGCTCGATGGAGCCGGGCTCCAGGAACAGGTGCCCGTCGTCGATGGTGAACGCCCACACCCGCGACAGCCCCGAGAGCTCGCCGCGCTGCTCGCGGCGGTAGACCTTCCCGTTCTCGGCGTACCGGACCGGGAGGTCGCGGTAGGACCAGTTGCCCTGATCGAAGATGGTCGCGTGCCCCGGGCAGTTCATCGGCTTGAGGCCGTACTCCTCGTCGCCGACCTCGAGGAGGAACATGTCCTCGACGTAGTTGTCGTAGTGGCCCGACTTCTTCCAGAGCTCGGTCCGGAAGAGGTGGGGCGTCTCGACGAAGTCGTAGCCCTGGTCGGCGTTGAGGTCGTCGACGAACGCCTCGAGCTCCCGGAGGATCGCCTTCCCGTTCGGGTGGTAGAGGGGCAGTCCCGGGCCCGTCGTTTCGGGGATCGAGAAGAGGTCGAGCTCGCGGCCGAGCTTCCGGTGGTCGCGCTCCTTCGCCTCCTCGCGGCGCTCCAGGTACGCCTCCAGGTCGGACTCGTCCTCGAAGGCGGTCCCGTAGACGCGGGTGAGCGTCTCGTTGTCCTCGTCGCCGCGCCAGTAGGCGGCGGCGATGTTCAGCAGCGTCACGGCCCCGACCTCGCCCGTCGACTCGACGTGCGGCCCCTGACAGAGGTCCTGCCAGCCGTCCTGGACGTAGAACGAGACGGGGTCCTCGTCGGCCGCCTCGGTCTCGAGGACGTCCAGCTTGTAGGGGTTGTCGGCGTAGATCTCGAGGGCCTCCTCGCGGGGTCGCTCGACCCGCTTGAGCTCGTAGTCCGCCTCGATGATCGCCTCCATCTCCTCCTCGATGGCCGCGAGGTCGTCGGCGTCGAGGTCGACGTCGGTGACGTCGTAGTAGAACCCCTCGTCGGTCGGTGGCCCGATGGCCAGCTTGGCCTCGGGGTGGAGCCGCTGGAGGGCCTGCGCGAAGACGTGAGCGGCGGTGTGGCGGAGGACCCGCAGGTACTCGTCGGACTGGTCGGTGACGACGACGAGCCGGCAGTCCTCCTCGAGCTCCGTGGCCCTGTCGACGAGCTCGCCGTCGACGACGCCGGCGACCGTGTCCGCCCCGAGTCCGGGGCCGATCTCGTGGGCCACGTCCTCGACCGTCGACCCCGACTCGACCGAGAGCTCGGAGCCGTCGGGTAACGTGACGACGATGTCGCTCATGCCTACGCAAAGCCGAGGGTGTGGGATAAGTGATTCGAGACGTGCGGGGTCGAACGGAGTGAGACCCCGATGAGTCGAACGGCGAACGGAGTGAGCCGTGAGACGGTGATGTGTGCTACGGAGGACCATACCCGAACCCCCGACCGGCCGCTACGTCTCGTAGTCCCAGTAGTCCACCGACCCGACGTCGATCGTCACCGGGGTGTTCTCCTCCCAGGCGTCCTCGGCTGCGCCGTATCGGCGGTTGATGCGCTTGAAGACCGCGTCGCGTTCGTCCTCGTCCTCGACGACCGTCGCGGTCCCGCGGAGGGTCACGCCCCACTCGGCGTTGCCGGCGTCGTCCTGCTGGACGGACATGGCCACGCGCGGGTTCTTCCGGATGTTGGTCAGCTTCCGGCCGGTGGTCGTGATCTCCACCGTCCCGGCGCGGTAGTTGTACCACAGCGGCGCGACGTGCGGCCGGTCGTCGTGGCACGTCGCCAGGTGGGCGATCCGTGGCTCGCGGGTGAGCAGTTCCTCGGCCTTGGCGGGCACCTCGAACGTCACAGCCTGAGTACGTGCTGGAGCCTGCTCAATCTGCCCCCTGGGTTCGTCTCGCGACCACGCGACCAGCCGTATTACGAGCGTATTACGCGTATCGAGCGACTGCCCGTGGCGTTGGCTGCCTGATCGCG
>SLIW01000141.1 GCA_007135435.1 Natronomonas sp. | reverse complement strand
TTCGGAGCGATTGCGAGGTTCGGAGCGAACGCAGTGAACGAGAACCTCGAAACGCGAACGGTGAGCGGAGCGAACCGTGAGCGGAGCGAACCGTGAGCAGGGAGCAGGGAGGGCCACGGGATGGTGAACGGCGACCGCAGGGAGCCGTGAACCACTCGCTTACTCCGTTCGCTCGTAGCTGTTCCGGGGGCTGAGAAGAATTAGCGGAACAACGCAGAGTATCGCTCCAGTCATCTTCAAAGACTGATAGATACGCAGTGATGAGTACAGCACGCGTATCTCGCACGCGACGACTTCAGATCGAACCATCCTCACCCACCGTCTTCGACCACTCGCTGAGAGAGGGCTCATCATATATGATTTAAATTGTTGCATATAATTCATAAATATGTGAAGGTTTATGCTGTTGTACGACGTTTTTAAGTGGTGTGGATAGCAGACCGAATGAGGCGGAAACCCGGACCGCGCGTAGTACCACCGACTTCGGAACGACGCGACGGTCGGTTCTCGCCGCAGGGGGAGCGGTCGTACTCAGTGGCTTGGCGGGGTGTTCTACCATCGATGGCCTGTTGGACAGGGGGAGCGAACAGTTGGTCGGGACGAGAGTTTCTTCGCCAGCCGCGTTCTATGCTGGAGGATCGATACGGGATACTAACAGTAATCTTATATTCCTATCAGGCGGTGACGCCAGTGTTAGTAGCGATGCCGACGGTAGGGCCGCAGACCCATCTCGGCCCCGGATGAGTCGCGCTGGTGAAGCCACGGTACGCTCGGTGCCGCCGACGATCACGCATCAGGGAAGACTTTTCGAACTCGAGGGCTGGGCTATCAGCACCGGAACGCAAGCCAACGACTACAACTCCGTCCGGTCGAACAAACGGCGGAGCGAATGGTGGGGCGGTCCCGACGACCACGACGATGACGAAGAGGGAGACATCCTCGTGGACATCCTCGACACCGAACTTGAGTTGTTAAAAGACGTAAGGACCGGCTTGGAAGCCGTAGACCGGCAATCACAATCCGAAGCTACCCGTGCTCTCGATGCATTCACCGACACTACGACGGGAGCCCTCAGACCGGCACTCGATAGATGTGGAATCAGCGTCTGTGAAACCATTCGAGAGAGCTCCGATGGAAGAACGAAGACCGTTGAGGAGGCAGCGGACGCTGTCGAGGCGGAGAACTGGGCGGAAGCGGATGAACGCCTGGAGCACGTTGAGGAGCTCGTCCTCCGGGATGTCGAAATACTCGACGACGAACTCGTCGAGCGTCGCCCCGGTAGACCGAGGTTTACCGACATCATCCTGTATCTACGAGACGAGCCGACCATTGGGGAGCAGTTTACCGTCTGTCTCCCCGACGCCAGCCTTCCGGGTGACCTCGGTTCGCTAGCCGAGGAACTCACGCCCGAACGGGTCATTGCGTATTTCGCAGCCTCACACGAACCGGACGGGCTCCGGACACCATTCCACGACCGATACGGTAGCCAAGGGGTTTCGTACGACGACGAGGGCTGTATCCAGCTCGACGGGCCTGTGTCGCTTCACCGAGACATCTCCTGCGGATCGATTCTCTCGGCGGAGCTCGATACCTACCGCACTACAAACCGGGGAATCGTCGGTTACAGCACCGAGGGCGGCGCTGTCGTCAGTGCTCGCACAGGACGCAATCCACAGACTGGGAAAGAAATACAGACCACCGCTGAGGAGGGCGAAATCGACGGAAAGTGCGTTTTCGTCGCACCAGACGGCACGCTCCGCGAAGTGGCGAGCCTGAACGATGGGGAAGTGCAATGTTGGGGGCAGCGGCGTTCCGGGGACGATAACTCGCTCTACTGTTGGGGCTCGAATCGTGCCGCGGGCGACGTTTCGGCCTCGGAGACGCTGGTCTGTCCCGTGAGCGTGACGCCAGAAGACTGCCCATGCCCACTACCCGGGATATTCTATGTCCGGCGGTACATCCACGACGAGCAGGTCATCTTCGCCGGCGGCTGGATACTCGACGAAGGCGCACTCTACGAGGATTCGGCAACACTCTTGTTCGACGAAGGGCCGACCGAGATTGCGAGCGTGACCTCAGAGGATGTCGAGAGCGACGATTACGACGACCGCATCGTCGAGCAGTTCTCCCGCGACCGAAGTCAGCAGGGTTCGACAGTACTCAGCGGCGAGTTCGACGCCGACAATGGTGGTATTCCAGCGGGTCTCATGACAGAGCAGGGGCGAAAGGGGCTCAATGCAGTGAACGTCAAGGTTGCCGGTGAAACAAGAGAATCGGGGTCCGAAAGCGCCCTCCAACCATGGTCGGCTGTGGCGGCGCTAGATGCCCCGCTCGTCCACCTCGCCAACGCAGGAAGTACGAGCAACGACGTGAAGTTCAAAGCCGGTGCGGAACTGTCGAAGTCAGTCAACTGAACACTCCGAAGTTTGCAACGACGCACCTGCTGAGAGGGTTTCTCAGGGTAACCGTCCCCAGTCCGACTTGATGCAATTCAAGTGCTGAACTCATCCGCTGTGTCGGTCACGCAGCTCCTGACAGTACTCAGTTAGAAGCCTCAGCAGCTGCTGAATCCGTAGCGCGTATCTTCCACAGGAGAAGTGTGACTGAGGTTGTGATAGTCGCTCAGTGCAGAATATCCAATAAAATATATTATGGTCTATTTCAAAATCAGTCATATGTCTGCGGGGGGTTGGATTCGAAGCCACCGTCTTCTGGCTTTCGTTTGTATTGCGTTCGGGTGGACATGGGGGTGGGACGCGATCTTTTTTGTCCTGGGTTTGTGGGAGACAATTCCGGTCAGCATTCCCCGCGTGTGGGGCCCTGCTATCGCTGCATTGGTCGTTATTTGGGTTAGTGAGATTCCACTTCGTAGATGGATCCGGCGACGGTTAGACTGGAGGGTTGTACCGGTGTTTTTCTTGCTTGCGTTGTTGATTCCGCTCTTTATTACGAACGTTCAGCCGGTCGTTGAAGCCATTAGTGGGGGTACCGTTGTTTACGATCCTCCCGGAGATCCGCCTGAAGAACTATACCTGCTGGGTATTTTGCTTCTCCTCACCCTTCTCGGACAGATGTTTCTCCTCGGCGGGACTGAAGAAATTGGATGGCGGGGCATCATGCAGCCGCGATTACAGCAACAGGTATCTGTGTTCACAGCTGGACTCGTGATTGGCGTTGTGTGGTGGGCGTGGCATCTGCCACTGTTTTTCACTGGTGTCACGGGGCCTCCACTCGAATTCGTTCCGTTCGTCGCTTTTACAATATTTGTCCTGGGCGCCTCCACGGTGTTTGGGGCGTTGGTCAACTTCACCGAAGGGAAGGTACTGCCTGTGATGCTGATGCATGGGTCGGTGAACTTGGGCGCATTTATCTCGGCTGACGGCGGCCTACTTGCAGGGTCACCCCTGATTCCGATTCTCGTCGGGTCGGGACTCTGGTGGGTGATTGCAGGCCTGTTGGTTGCACGATACGGGCTACCGATGACACCGGCTAATCGGACTGTGCGGGTTATCGATGAAACCGACCCATAGTTTTGACCCAACATCAGCTCGGATCGTCAACTAGCCTCACAAGTTGAAGGCTATGCGTCGACATAGACCGGTTGCTAAATTCACCCTCTAAGTTCAGCACGCCGATTTCAACGTATTCACTATCGATCACACTGGAACGTGTGAGAATCGAGACGAATCCCTCTGAGACGTCCGTCAGGTCCCAGTACCTATTCACCCCGCTCGATGCGCAGCTCGAGCCGGTAGGAGTCCCCCTGGTAAGTCGCCTCGACGACGACATCGTCGCTCCTGTCGGCCAGCTCGATCCCGGTATCGGCCTCGATACGCTCGCCGACCTCCCGGAGCCCGCTCGACGGTCCCGTCTCGTCCTCGCCCGGCGCCCACGTGACGCAGTGCTCCACGTGCTCACCGTCGACCGCCGTCTCGACGACGGCCGTACCCTCGATCGACAAGCCGTCGAGCGCGACCGGATCGTCAAGGGCGATGGGGTCGTCGACCGCCTCGACCCTCGTGAGGGACAGCCGAACCGTAGCGCCCGGACACGCCCGCCCCGGATTCTGGACGCAGCCCGCCGTCGCCACGGTGACGCCGGCGCCGACCGCGGCTCCCGGTGCAGCCAGCGCTGCGCCGCTGGCGCCGGCTGCGAACCCGAGCAGGTCGCGGCGGGTCGGAGACACGGTCGTCCGATGGTGGGCGGGACCGAAGTTCGTTGTGGAACGCTCACTTCGGGCCATCGTCCGCGTCGGAATGGTCGATTCGGGGTGATCGTTTCGGGGTGGTCGTTTTTGGTGAGCGCCCGCGAACCGGTATCCATGCTCGTCCTCTCCGAGGCGGACGTGGGGGAACTGCTGACGTACGCGGAGCTGCTCGACGTCGTCGCCGGCGCCTTCGAGGCCCAGGGCGCCGGCGCCGTCGAGCGCCCACACCGACCGCACTTCCCCGTCGGACAGGACCGCGACGGCGGGTCGTCCCTGGGCACCGGGCTGACGATGCCGGCATACATTCACGGCGCGGACCACTACGCGACCAAGCTGGCGAGCGTCTTCCCGGGCAACGAGTCACGGGGGCTGCCGACCGTCCAGGCGCAGCTCGCGCTGACCGACGCCCGGACGGGCGAGCCGGCGGCCTACATGGGCGCCACGCGGATCACGAACGCCCGAACTGGGTGCATCGCGGGGCTCGCCGCCCGCGAGCTCGCCGCCGAGGGACCCGTCTCCCTCGGCCTCCTCGGCGCCGGGGCGATCGCTCGCGCGAGCGCCCGCGCCGTCGCCGCGGCGACAGACCTGGCGTCGATCCGGATCTACTCGCCGAGCGACTCCCGGTACGACTGTGCGGCCGATCTGGACGGGCTGGCCGAGGACGTCCGGGCGGTCGACGGCCCGGGGGCGGCCGTCGCCGGGGCGACGGTCGTCGTGACGGCGACGACGAGC
>SLIW01000169.1 GCA_007135435.1 Natronomonas sp. | reverse complement strand
TCGTCCGCGCCAGCGGCCGTCCCGTCATCCGCGAAGGCCACCGCTCCGACCGTCGACCCGTCGTCGAGCCCCTCCAGCTCCCGCGCCAGCGTCAGCATCTCCAGCGACTCCTCGGTCGGCTCTCCGTCCTCGTGTTCGACGAGTCCCAGGATCACGGTCAGAGCACCTCCACGTCCTCGACGAGGACGTCGATGATCGCGGGGACCGCGTCGGCCCCCTCACCGAGCACCTCGGCGGTGGAGTCGTCCTCGGGCGGCGTCTCGAGCCGGATCATCTCGAGGACGCCCCGACCGTCCTCGCGGTCCGGGGTCGTCCGGTCCACCTCCTGCTGGCGGGCCTTCATCTTGCCGCGCATCGACGCGTACCGCGGCTCGTTGATCCCCTCCTTGACGGTGATCACCGCCGGGAGGTCGACCTCGTAGATCTCCTCGCCGCCGGGCACCTCCCGGCCGGCGATCGCGGTCCCGTCCTCGACCTCGAGGGACTTGATCCCCGTCACGCAGGGGAGGCCGAGCCGCCTCGCCACCCTGATCCCGACCTGGTAGTTCGCCGCGTCGGCAGACTCGTTGCCGAACAGGAGGAGGTCGAACGGGACGTCGGAGCCGTCGCTGGCGCCGCCCTCGTCGCCACCGTCGCCCCCATCGTGCGCATCCCCTGGGCTCTCGTTGCCATCCTCGTTGCCATCCTCGCTGCCCGCCCTGACGGCGTCCGCGATCGCGCTTGCGGTCGCCCGGGCGCCCCACTCCTCGCCGTCGGTCTCCAGCAGCGTCGCCTCGTCGGCCTGCATCGCCAGGCCAGTCCGGAGCTGCTCCGTGGCCGCCTCGGGGCCGAGGGTGAGGACCCGGACCGAGCCGCCGTGGGCCTCGACCTGCTGGATTGCCTCCTCGATGGCGCACTCCTCGTGGGGGCTCATGGTGAACCCCAGGCTGCTCGTGTCGATCCCCCGCTGGTCGTCGGTCAGGACGATCCTGGCGCCCGTGTCCGGGACGCGCTTGATGCAGGTCAGGACGTCCATCCTAGCTCCGGATCCGCTCGTTGTCGGGGTCGAACAGCGGCCGGCTGCCCACGACCTCGACGGTGACGGGGTAGTGATCGCCCATGTACTCGACCTGGAGCCCGACGCCCTCGTCGGCGTGCTCCGGCGGGAGGTACGCCATCAGGAGGTGCTTGCCGACCGAGGGGCCCGTGCCCGCGCTCGTGACGTACGACTCGCGTCCCTCCTCGTCGACGATGACCTCGCCGTCGCCGTCCAGGATCGGCTCGTTGCCGAGCATGAACCGGCGCTCGCCGGCGTCCGACAGGTGGTCGTCCACCGAGAGCGTACACAGGGTGGCGGCGTTCTCCT
This sequence comes from Natronomonas sp., assembly GCA_007135435.1. Taxonomy (GTDB): domain Archaea; phylum Halobacteriota; class Halobacteria; order Halobacteriales; family Haloarculaceae; genus Natronomonas. The sequence continues at coordinate 3,606 of SLIW01000169.1, read as the reverse complement.
CGTCGATGGCGGCGGCGTAGGCCTCCTTGCCGACGAAGTCGGCGTCCTTCACGCCGTGGAACGTCAGGCCGGCCTCCGCGGGGTTGTACTCCAGCTCGAGCTCGTGGCCGAACAGGCGGTAGCCCTTCTCCATGCGGCCCGTGGTCCCGTAGACCCCCATCCCGACCGGCCGGATGTCGTCGTCCGCGCCGGCCTCGGCGACGACGTCCCAGAGCCGCTGGCCCTGGCCCATCGGCGCGTACAGCTCCCAGCCGAGCTCGCCGACGTAGGACAGCCGCATCGCCCAGGCGTCGACCTCGCCCACCGTGACCTCCTGGGCGGTGTAGGGCGGGAACGCCTCGTGGGACATGTCCTCCTCGGCGACGCTGTCGACGACCTCCCGGGCCTCCGGGCCCCACACGCCGAGGGTGCACAGCGACTCGGAGCGGTCGACCAGGTGGACGCTCCCGTCGTCGGGGAGGTGGCTCCTGAACCACGCGCGGTCGGCGCCGGCCGCCGCGCCGCCGGTCACGATGCGGTAGTGGTCGCTGTCGAGGCGGGCGATGGTCAAATCGGAGACGAACCCGCCGTTCTCGGCGAGGATCGGCGTGTAGACGGTCTTGCCGACGTCGACGTCGGTGCGCCCGACGGCCATCCGCTCCATGTAGTCGACGGCGCCGTCGCCGACCACGTCGAAGATGCCGAAGCCCATGTCGCCGATCATCGCGACCGCGTCGCGCATGTGGAGGTGCTCGGCGAGGATGATCGGCGACCACCACCGCGAGTCCCACTCGTTGGGTCGCATCAGGTGGGCCAGCTCGCCGCGGTACGACGACAGGAGGTCGCGGTTGGACTCGTACCACTGGGGTCGCTCCCAGCCGGCGGCCTCGAAGAAGTTCGCGTCCAGCTCGTCCTGGCGGCCGTAGAAGGGGCTGGTCCGGAGCTCCCGGGAGCTCTGCCACTGCTCGAAGGGGTGGATGATCCCGTAGATCTTCTGGAAGCCCTCCGCGGCGCGGTTCTTGACGAACGCCCGCGAGTTGCCGTACTCGTAGAAGCGGTTGATGTCGGAGCCGTGGATGTCGATGTCGGACCACCCGCGGGTCATCCACTGGGCGACCGCCTCGCCGATGGCGGGCGCCTCCTTGATCCACACCGCCGCACACGACCACAGGCCGTCGACGTCCTGGAGCGGACCCAGGAGCGGCATGCCGTCCGGGGTGACCGACAGCAGGCCGTCGATCTCGTGGCGGACGCCCGCGTTCGGGTCGTCGAGCACCTCGGGCATCAGCTCGAGGGCGTCGCGCATCGACTCCTCGAAGGCGTCCTCGGTGAGCGGCGGCTGGGTGGGCGACAGCGGCGCCTCGTCGATCGACGGGATGTCCTCGACGTCCCACAGGATCGGCCGGTGCTGGTAGGAGCCGACCTCCATGTCGTTGCCGCTCGGTCGCTCGTACATCCGGCGGTCCATGTCGCGGACGACGGGGTGGTTGATCTCGCCCTCGAAGTCCTCGAAGAACGAGATCGGCCCGACGCTGATCATCTGGTGGACCGCCGGCGTCAGCGGGATGTCGACGCCCGCCATGTCGGCGATCTTCGGGCTCCACAGCCCCGCGGCGATGACGACCTCGCCCGACGAGACCGTCCCCCGATCGGTCTCGACTGCCTGGATCCGACCGTCCTCGACGTGCAGGTCGAGCACCTCGGTGTTCGGCGAGACGGTGAGGCCGCCGTCCGACTCGTGGTCCGCCCGCGCCCGCATGACCTCCCCGGCCCGCAGCGGGTCGCACGTCCCGGCCCCCGGGCTGTGGAACCCGGCCTTGATGATGTCCGTGTTGATGTACGGGACCATCTCCTCGACCTCCTCGGTGGTGAGCAGTTCGCCGGGTTCGCCCCACGCCTTCGCCGACTGGACCCGCCGATGCAGCTCCTCGACCTGCTCGTCGGTGCGGGCCACCTCGATCCCGCCGCTCTGGGCGAACGTGTCCATGTCCCGGTACTGCTCGATGCTCCGCTGGGTGAGGTGGGTCATCTCCTTGGAGTGCTCGACGGGCATCAGGAAGTTCGAGGCGTGACCCGTCGACCCACCGGGGTCAGGAAGCGGTCCTTTGTCCATCAGGAGGATGTCGTCGCGACCCTGCTTCGCCAGGTGGTACGCGAGGCTGTTCCCCACGATCCCGGCGCCGATGATGACCGTCCCCGCACTCGACGGGAACTCCCCGGAGCTCATGATCGGGCGGCCCTCCGGTGGTCCCGTCCAGTGCGGTCGCTCCGGTCGTCGCGCGCGGTCGCTGCGTTCGCTCCCGTTGCCGTTTGCATACCGTCGAGGTGGGCACCCGCGACCATAAATGGCCCCATAGATGCCACTTCGCTTATACGATGACGGGGCTCTCGTCGACGAGGCCGGGCCCGAGCTCTCTCCTGGACCTCGAGTCGAGCTCGACCGGCCACCCGCCGTGCGTTCCGTCCACACAGCCGTGGCCACACGACTGCCAGACACGGCGACCAGACCCGACAGCCAGAGACGTACGCGAGCGGTATCGCGCGCTTCCGCGGCTACCACGGCCTCCGACGGGCGACGACTGTGAGCCAGGGATGGTGGTGGGGGTCCAGGGATAGAAATTGGTCACCGCGGACGGTGACCGATCGCATCGAGCACGTCGTCGATTGCCGCGGAGACGGTGAGTCAACCACAACGTATCGAGAACTTGTTATATCGTGGGACGGATCGTGGGGGATCGGCACCGTCGTCTCCCGGACGGGTTGTCCACCACGTGGGATCGGCGATGTCGGCAGCACCGACCCGGTCGCTGTCCACGCAGCCAATTGCGAAGGGGTGGCCGCCCGAGACGGAACCACCGCGCTCTCGTCCATCCAGGCTCGTAGCACCGAAGCCTGAACCGTCCAGGCTCGCAGCACCGATGCCTGAACCGTCCAGAATCGCCGCACTGAAGCCGGAACCGTCCAGGCTGGCGGCACCGATGCCTGAGCCATCTGCGACGGCTGTATCCACATCGTATCCGGGAACCTAGAGGTACGCCAACGTTCATGCACGTGCCCGGTGAATTCGGGTGGTACGATGGCTACAGAGGACGAGGGATCGGAGGACATCCCCACCGACTACGAGCTCGCACAGGCGGTAGACAAACAGCACATCGCGGACGTGGTCGAACCGTACGGACTGACCAGGGACGACCTGGAGCTCTCGGGGGACCACATCGCGAAGGTCACCCTCGACGCGATCGACCGGGTCCGCTCGGAGCACGAGGCCGACGGCAAGCTCGTCCTCGTGACCGGGATGACCCCGACGCCGATGGGGGAGGGCAAGACGGTGACGACGGTCGGCCTCGGGCAGGCGTTCAACCGGATCGGCAAGGACGCCATCGTGGCAATCCGCGAGCCCTCCCTGGGCCCGGTGTTCGGGGTCAAAGGGGGCGCCGCGGGCGGTGGGTACTCCCAGGTGCTTCCGATGGAGGACATCAACCTCCACTTCACGGGGGACATCCACGCGCTGACGTCCGCACACAACCTGATCGCGACGATGCTCGACAACCACATCAAGCACGGCAACGAGCTCGAGATCGAGGTCAACTGGGTCAACTGGCCGCGGGCGATCGACATGAACGACCG
>SLIW01000504.1 GCA_007135435.1 Natronomonas sp. | reverse complement strand
GGACGACGCTCGCCTTCAGCGTCGCGAGGCTCGCGCCGGGGACCTCGCGGACGTGGCCGCCACGTGTCGCCAGCGCATCCGTGCTAGACGACCACAAACTCCCGTAAATAGCTTCGGGATCCCGGGTTCGGTGGTCTCCTGGATAGCGGCACCGGGCATCTCTCTCCCGTCTCGCCCCCCGCACCGGCCCGCTCCCCCCACCGGTCCGATCTCGGAATTCCTCGTATTGGCCCGACCTCCGTGCTGTGTGTTAGCCAACAAGATTCATTGGGGACGTCGTCGAATGGGACGTACGATGCGACGGACGCCGGATCGCCACCACGATCGCCCCCTCGACCGTTCGCCGTGATCGACCCCGCGTCGGTCAGGATCGTCGTCTTCGTGACCCTCCTGTTCGGGGTCCTGCTGCTGGCCTATCGAGCGCGGCGCTACCGCGCGCGTCCCGACGGCGGCCACGTCCGCGAGGTCCCCGGCGCGAGCCTCGCGACGCTGAAGGCGAGCGTCGTCCGCTGGACCACGACGACGAACCACCGCGAGATCGGCCTGCTGTACATCGTCTTCGGGACCATCGCGGCGCTGTGGGGCGGACTCGACGGCATAATGCTCCGGACGGAGCTCCTGGTCCCCGCCGCCGAGGTCTGGAACGAGCAGGTCTACAGCGAACTGTTCACCGTCCACGGGATCACCATGCTCTTCTTCTTCGTGACGCCGGTCTTCTTCGGGATCGGGAACTACGTCCTGCCGCTGCTGCTCGGCGCCGACGACATGGCCTTCCCGCGGCTCAACGCCATCGGGTTCTGGCTGCTCCCACCCGCGTTCCTGCTGGCCCGCGCCGGGCTCATCTTCGAGGTGACCGCGAAGGTCCTCTCGCTCCTCCCCGGTACGGACGCGCTCGTCCGGTTCTTCGGGGCGATCAGCGAGCCGGCGATCGGCTGGACGATGTACGTCCCGCTGTCGACCCAGACGGCGAACGTGCAGGTGGACCTCCTCCTCCTGGGGCTGCACCTCAGCGGGATCGCCACCACGCTCGCGTCGATCAACTTCATCACGACGATCGTCTACGAGCGGGACCCCGACATCTCGTGGGCGACCCTCGACATCTTCTCGTGGACGATGCTCACCACGAGCGGGCTCGTCGTCTTCGCCTTCCCGGTCCTGGGGAGCGCCATCGTCATGCTCCTGGCGGACCGGAACCTCGGGACCACGTTCTACGCGGTCGAGGGAGGTGGCCCGCTCCTGTGGCAGAACCTCTTCTGGTTCTTCGGCCACCCGGAGGTGTACATCATCTTCCTCCCCGCCGCGGGGCTGTTGAGCCTCATCCTGCCGAAGTTCTGCGGCCGGGCGCTGTTCGGCTACCGGTTCATCGTCTACTCGACGCTGGCGATCGGCGTCCTCTCGTTCGGCGTGTGGATCCACCACATGTTCGTCACCGGGATCGACCCGCGGATCAGGGCCGCCTTCATGGCCACCACCATCTCGGTGGCCGTCCCGAGCGCGATCAAGGTCTTCAACTGGATCACGACCATCTGGGACGGCGACGTCCGGCTGACCGCGCCGATGATCCTCTGTGTGAGCGCCATCGGGACGTTCGTCATCGCCGGCGTCACCGGCATCTTCCTCGCGGCGGTCCCGATCAACGTCCTCTACCACGGGACCTACTACGTGGTCGGCCACTTCCACCTGATCACGGTGGGCATCATCCCGTTCATGATGTTCGCGGCGAGCTACTACTGGTACCCGCTGATCACCGGGCGGATGTACGACCAGCGGCTGGCGCGCTTCCAGGCCGTGCTCCTCGTCGTCGGGGCGACCCTCACCTTCGGGATGCTCGTCGTCCTCGGCATCCTGGAACAGCCCCGCCGATACGCCACGTACCCCGCGGCGTACGCCCCCTACCACCAGGTCGCGACCATCGGTGCCTACCTGCTCGGGATCAGCGTCGTCCTCTGGCTGTACAACATGCTCTGGTCGTACTGGACCGGCGACCGGGTGACCGACGCGGACGTCTGGGGACTCAAGCAGACCCGCCAGTTCACCCGCGAGTGGCAGTGGTTCGAACGCCGCCTCGAGGAGCGGTACGGCATCGAGTCGACCAGCCCGGCGGTGACGCGACCGGCGTTCACCGAGGTCCGAGGCGAGGGGAGTCCCGTCATCGCCCGGCGGATCAGGCCGATCACGAGGGACGTCCTCGAGAACGTCGTGATCGGCGGCATCGCCGGCCTCGCCGGGACGATGCTCATGACGGTCGTCCTGGTCGTCGGGACGGCGATCGGGGTCTTCGACCTCGAGGCACTGGCGACGCTGGCGGAACTCGTCGGCGCCCCCCAACTGGTGAGCGTCGGCTACGTCGTCTTCCTCCTCGGGGGCGTCACCGTGTGGCCGCTGCTGTACCTGACGCTGGCCAGGTACCTCCCCGGCAGGACGCCCGTCGCGAAGGGCCTGTCGTTCGCGACCATCATCTGGACCGGGTTCCTGATCGCGTTCTACACCGACCAGACCGGCCTGGCACTCGCCGGGTACGTCGGGCTCTCGCTGGTCGGCCACTGGCTGTACGGCGCGGGCCTCGGCGTGATCGTCGACCACGCCGTCTACCACTGGGACTTCGAGGCATGAGCGATGCGGGCCCCTCACAGCCGTTCCAGCGCCCGGGCGACACCGAGGGGACCGAGTCCAGGGTCCTCACGTACGCGGTCCCGTTCGCGGCGGCCCTGCTCATCGCGGTGGGCATCGCGGGCGTCGTGATCGGGGGCTGGGCGATCGTCCAGCCCGCCGTCGGCGGCTGCGAGAACCCCCTGATAAGTGTCCTCTCCCCGACGGAGACCGAGGAACGGTTCGCGGACGACGAGACCCTCCCCCGGCTCGACTTCCAGGAGCTCACCCCCGCCGAACAGCGGGCCGTCGAGGAGGCCGTCGAGCATCCTCGCCGCCAGGCGACTGTCGACGGGGAGTTCGACAACCTCGAGGCCTTCGATCGGGGCGTACTCGTCACCGTCGAGGGGACCGACCGGTACGTGACGATCATCTCGATGAATCGCTGTCTGTCCGTCAGCCCGCTGGTGCTCCCGCTCGGGGCGATATCGCTGCTGATCGGGATGGTCGGCTTCGCGTACCTGTGGTACCGCTTCGAGTCGAACGTTCCATCGTTCCTCACGCGCGAGTAGCGCCCGTCTCGAACGCTCGTCTCGAACCACCGGCGTCCGATGGCGACGTCGCTCGGTACGTCATCGTGGCACCGATGCGGCTTCGAACGTCCCCTTGACACCGGTGCCACTCAGAACATCACCTTGGAACCGGTGCCACTCAGAACGTCACCGCGGCACCGACGTAGAGGACGAGGACCAGGGCGATCCAGACGGCGTCGACGAAGTGCCAGTACAGGGCGACCGTCGCGACCGAGGTGTCGCGCTCGGGACCGTAGTGACCCTGGAGCGCCCGGACGAAGACCACCGCGATGAGCACCACACCCAGCGCGACGTGGAGGCCGTGCAACCCGGTCAGGCCGAAGAACGCGCTCGCGTAGACGCCGCTGGCGAGGGTGAAGCCCTCCTGGACGACGAACTCGTAGTACTCCAGCGCCTGTCCGGCGAGGAACACCACGCCCAGGAGCAGCGTGAGGGCGACGAGCGCGACGAACCGGCGGCGCTTGCCCCGCTCGAGTGCCCCGTGTCCGAGGTGGAAGGTGACGCTGCTCGCGAGCAACACCAGGGTGTTGACCACCACGAGGGAGCCGAGTAGCGGCGGGAGCTCCGCCGGCGGCCACGCGCCGACGCGGATGTACACGTAGTAGACGAACACCGCACCGAACGTTCCGAGGTCCGTCGCGAGGAACAGGTACATCGTCGTCACGTGGAGGGTTCGCGTCCGTTCGGCCGGCACAGTCGACCGGGATGGATCGAGGTAGGCCTCCCAGACCCAACCGAGGATGGCCGCGACGAGGACGACCGTCCCGGCCGCGGCGATCGCGACGCCCACCGCTGGCGGGGCGACCCCGGCGGACACACCCAGGACGACGAGCGCGACGCCGGCGTACAGCGCGCCCGCGCCGAGGGCGCCGACGACCGGCCACCGACTGGCGTGATGCGGCTCCTCGTCGTGGCCGGTGGCATCCGGGTCGTCGGAGGCGGACGTGGAGTGTGCCATCGTGGTGTCGCTCCCGAGGGGCCGCGGAAGCCGGGATCCGGTCAGCTCCCCCGACCGCCTCCCCGCTGGTCGCGACCCAGAACGGCCGCACGGGCTCCGATACGAGGGGGCGGTTGTCCGGCAATGACGGGAGCGACCCTGGTAGTCGTTTCCCCGGCTAGCGGTTGGGAGCGGGGGCATCGCCGGGCGACGCTCGATTCTGCGCACGAGGGAGCAGGTCGGACTCCCGGCACGCGAGTGGTCGCGGTTCGTTCGTGCACCCGCTGACACCCTTCTCCGACGAGCGATCCGTCGAACGATCCGTCGAACGATCCGTCAGGCACCGCGAGCGCACGCTCTCGCTCGTTTGGTTCGCCCGGCGCCGTGGGTGGGACCGGGATCGCACGTTGGCCGTCGCCGCGCGACACGCCCGAGTGCTTCGAGGCCGAACCGCTGGGCGCTGTATTCTTGGTGGAACTCCCACTAACGACACGACAACCTGTCCGTCCGGTCGAAACCGTGTGCATCGAACCGACTCCTCGACGATCGTCCGGCCACTGCCGAAAACCCGATATCCCGTGTGTGTCAAACCACTGAGGCCCTCGCCTTATGCGTCTTCGTCGACGACTAGACTGCATGGATTCTTCACCGACACTCCATCGGCGAACCGTACTGACCGGGGCCGGAACCGCTGCCGCCGGGTCGATAATCGCACTGGCCGGATGCGGCGACCCTCAGGAGGAGGAAGGTCCCGGTGAAGAGGGTGCGCCCGACCAGCCCGACGCCCACGAAGACGACGGCGGTGCGATAGACGACGGCGACGACGACGCCGAG
>SLIW01000386.1 GCA_007135435.1 Natronomonas sp. | reverse complement strand
GGAGGTCCGCGCCGGATGCCGCCTCGGCGTCGCCGAACTGGAGCTCGGTGCGACCGACGCCGTCGACGAAGACGGTGTCGCCGGTCAACAGCGCCTCGTCATCGACGAGGTAGCTCGCCATGTCTGAGGTGTGCCCCGGCGTGAAGACGGCCTTGAGGTCGACGTCGCCCACCTGGACGACCTCGTTCCGCCCCAGTGGTTCGTAGTCGAACGAGACCTCCCGGTCGGCGACGCGCTCGCCCAGGTGGTACGGCACGCCCAGCTCGTCGGCGAGGCGACGGCCGCCGCTGATGTGGTCGGCGTGGACGTGCGTGTCCAGGGCGCGGTCGATCCGCCACCCGCGCGCGTCGGCGGCCTCGACGAACTCGTCGAGGTGCCGGGTGGCGTCGACGACCGCCGCCGCGCCGGTCTCCAGGTCGCCGACCAGGTACCCGAGACAGCCCTTTGCCCGACGCTGAAGCTGGACGATACCCGCCTGGCCAGGCGTCTCGACCGCGACGACGTCGTAGACCGCGCTCCACGCCTCCATGCCCCCCTCGACGTACCGGACGTTCGAGAAGCCCGCCGCGGCCAGCTCCTCGGCCAGGTACGTCGAGGACTTGCCCTTGGCGCAGATGGTGACGATGGGTGACTCACGGTCGAGACCCGTCGCTGCGGTGAAGTCCGCGGGGTCGAACTCGTGGTCGGGCTTGTAGACGTACTGCTGGGCGTCCGCGAGGCGCCACCCCTCGAAGCTCTCGGTGCCGCGGGTGTCGACGAGGGTGAACGACTCGTCCGCGTCCCGGAGCTCCTTCAGCCGCTCGGCGGAGATCGCCTCGGGTCGCCGCTCGGTCGCTTCGGCCATACGCCGTGGTTCGCCGACGAGCCGGATAAGTATTCCTCGGGGACTGCGGAGGCCACAGGGTCGGGTCAAGAGAGTCGGGTCCAGCGAGTCGAACCCACAGAGTCGGGTCCAGCGAATCGGACCCACAGATCGGGCCGGGATTCGGTCCCCGCACGAGCGATCGTTCGCGGACGACCCCGGATGGATCGGTGCCGGCGCCCGCCACCGGCCGCACGGCGACGACCGGGCCCGTTCACCGCCAGAGCCGGGCGAGCGGCTGCAGGACGAGCGGGACGTAGTCCTCGTCCGGGTCGTACCTGGCGAACGCCAGGCTGTTGGACATGACGGAGACGCTGGAGGCCGCCATGGCGGCGCCGGCGAGCGCGGGGTTGAGCAGCCCCATCGACGCGACCGGGATGAGCGTCGTGTTGTAGACGAACGCCCAGAAGAGGTTCTGCCAGACCTTCGAGATGGTCGCCTGCGAGATCCTGATCGCCTTCAGGACGTCCGCCGGGTCCGAGCGCATCAGCGTCACGTCGGCGGACTCCATCGCCACGTCGGTCCCGGAGCCGATGGCGATCCCGACGCTGGCGGCCGTCAGCGCCGGGGCGTCGTTGACGCCGTCGCCGACCATCATCGCGTCGGCCCCGTCGGCCTGGATCGCGTCGATCGCGTCCGCCTTCTCGTCGGGGAGCACCTCCGCGTGGACGTTCTCGGGCGGGATGCCGACCTCCTCGGCGACCGCGTCGGCGGTCCGCGCGTTGTCGCCCGTGAGCATGTAGACGGCGAAGCCACGGTCCCGGAGGGCGCCGACCGTCTCGCGGGCGCTCTCGCGGACCGTGTCGGCGGTCGCCACCACGCCGATCAGCCGGCCGTCGAGGGCCACCAGCATCGCCGTCTTGCCCTCGCGCTCGAGGCGTTCCATGGTCTCGCGGGCCGGCGCGACGTCGACGCCGCGATCCTCGAGGAGCCGCCGGTTGCCGACCAGCACCTCGCCGTGGTCGGTCGTGGCCTCGACGCCGTGGCCCGGGACGTTCTCGAAGGCGTGGACGGTGGCCACCTCGAGGTCGCGCTCCTCGGCCTCGTCCACGATGGCCCGGCCGAGGGGGTGCTCGGAGCCCGACTCGGCCGCCGCCGCGACCGCGAGGACGAACGCCTCGTCCGCCGCCCCGTCCACCTCGCGGCCGGCGGGGTCGGCGACGGCGCCGCCGTCCGGCGCCGTGTGGCCGCTGGAGCCCCCGTCGGCCTGCCTTCGGTCGCCGGACTGCGTCCGGTCGTCGGCCGGCATCCCGTCCAGCGGCTCGACGTCGGTCACGCGCATCTCGCCCTCGGTCAGCGTCCCGGTCTTGTCGAAGACCACGGCCTCGACGCCGCGGACCCGCTCGAGGACGTCGCCGCCCTTGAAGAGGACGCCGTTCCGCGCGGAGATGGTCGAGCCGACCATCGTCGCGGCGGGCGTCGCCAGGCCGAGGGCACAGGGACAGGCGATGAGGACGGCGGAGGCGAAGACGATCATCGAGAACTCCAGCAGGGGGACGCCGCCGACGACGGGACCGCCCCCGACCTGGGCGATCGGGAGCAGCCCCACGACCGCGTAGAGCTGATCCGGGAAGAGGTACCACAGGACCGCCCAGATCGCGGCGTTGACGATGACTGCGGGGACGAAGTACCCCGACACCTTGTCGACGAGCCGCTGGATGTCCGGCTGTCGCGACTGGGCCTCCTTGACCCGGCGGACGATCTGCTGGATGGCGGTGTCCTCGCCGACCTTCGTCGCCTCGACGACCAGCACGCCGTTCTCGTTGACGGTCGAGCCGGCGACCTCGTCGCCTGGCGACTTCTCGACGGGGACGGACTCGCCGGTGAGCATCGACTCGTCGACCGCGGAGTCGCCCTCGACGACCACCCCGTCGGTCGGGATGCGCTCGCCGGGGCGGACCTTCAGTCGGTCGCCGACCTGGACCTCGGAGAGGGGGACCGTCACCTCCTCGCCGTCGCGGAGGACGGTCGCCTCCTCGGCCTCCATCCGCAGCAACGCCCGGAGGGCGTCGGACGCCCGGGCCTTCGAGCGCGCCTCGAGCCAGTTGCCGAGGGTGATGAACCAGAGGATGAACGCGACCGCCTCGAAGTAGAGGTCGCCGGTGATCAGCCCCACGACGACGGCGGTGCTGAAGAGGTAGCCGGCGCTGGTGCCGATCGCGACCAGGGTGTCCATGTTCGCCGTCCGGTTCCGCGCCGCGGTGTAGGCGCCGACGAGGAACTCCATCCCGAGGGTCGCCATCAGCACGGTCGCGAAGGCGAACTCGATCCAGCCGACGTCGACCCCGAGGATCGTCGACGGGACCGGCAACGGCGAGAACATCGCCGCCATCAGGTAGACGAACGGGAGGGTCAGGATGCCTCCACCGACGACGAGTCGCCGCTGCTTGCGGAGCTCGCGGGCGGCCGCCGAGTCGCCCGTCTCCCCGCCGGCGCTCTCGTCGCCCGTCGAGCCGTCCGCCTGGCGAAGCGGCTCGTAGCCGGCGTCCTCGACGGCCTCGTACGCCCGGTCCCGGGAGAACTCCTCGGGGTTGTACTCGACGGTCGCCTCGTCGGTCGCGTAGTTGACGTCGACGCGGATCACGCCCGGCAGGTCGCGGAGCCTCCGCGCGACGGTCTCCGAGCACGTCGAGCAGTGCATCCCGGCGATCCCGAGGGTCCAGGTCTCACGCCGGGGGTCGTAGCCCGCCGACTCGACCGCCTCGTAGACCTCCGCCAGCGAGACCCGGTCGGGGTCGAACGCGACGTACCCCTCGTCGGCGGCGTAGTTGACCGAGGCCGACTCGACCCCCTCCAGGGACTCGACCGCCCCGGCGACCGTCTCCGAGCAGGTCGAGCAGTGCATCCCCCCGATCCCGATCCGTTCCCGTCTCATTGTGTTCTCTAGGGTCCCCACCTTGAAGCGCCTTTTCCCTTCGCCACGAAAAGAACGAACCAGTTTGGGTTTGGAAAACCCGTGTCAGAACGGGGAGAAACCTTCCGATCGAAAGAACAACTGGCATAACTCCGGAGTCCGTACCCCATCACATGACGACGGAACTCACGGTCGACGGCATGGCCTGCGACGGATGCGAGGAGAGCGTGGAGAACGCACTGCGGGACGTCTCGGGCGTTGCGGACGTCGTGGCGGACCACGAGTCGAACCGGGTCACCGTGGAGGGTGACGCCGACGTCGACGAACTCGTGACCGCGGTCCAGGAAGCCGGCTTCGAGGCCTCGGCCAGAACAACGCCGGCCTCGAGGCCTCGGCCTGATCAACGCCGGCTTCGAGGCCTCGGCCTGATCACGACCGCTTCGCTGTTCAATAGCGATCTCGGCGTCCACGACCCCGCCCCTCCCCGCTTCGCCACCGCAACCCCGGAGTCAGGCGCCTTCCTTGAGCTCCTCGTACCGGTCGACGAACCGCGCCTCGCAGGACCCACAGCAGAACTCGTACCGGTCGCCGTCCAGCGTCGCGCTGACGCCCTCGCTCGTCACCGTGTTGCCGCACTTCGCACACGAGAGGCCCAGCGTGGCGTCGCCCACGCCGGGGTACCAGTCGGACGCGACCAGCGGCGTCACGTCGATTGACTCGACGGCCCCCGTCTCGAAGGCGGCCTCCAGGTGTGACTCGACGTCGCCGTCGGGGACGGTGGCGACCACGATCAGGCGGCTGTCCGCGGTGGCGAAGACGTGCTCGACGCCCCGAACGCCAGCGAGCGCCTCCCGGACCGTCGCCGTGGTCCCCGGCGAGACCGCGAGGGTCGCACAGACGCGGACCCCCTCGAGCAGGACTGAACGGTCGAGGTCGACCGTGAACCGCTCCACGACGCCGAGCTCCTCCAGCCTGTCGACGCGGTCGCTGACCGCTGGCGCCGACAGCCCCACCTCCTCGGCCAACTGACTGAACGGCTGGCGGGCGTCGTCCAGCAGGAGCCGGAGGAGCTCGCGGTCGGTGTCGTCGAGGTCGCGCATACCCGCCGTTCGGACCCGGGGTGGTAACAGGTTTCGGGACACGAGGGAACGGGTGGCCGGGGGAAATGGCGCCGATCTCGGGAACGTGGCCATGGTCGGTGAAACACGGCACCTTCGTACGATCGAGCGCCTCGGCG
>SLIW01000427.1 GCA_007135435.1 Natronomonas sp. | reverse complement strand
CCGACGATCATCATGTCGTCGGCGCGGTCGACCATCCACAGGAAGCGGTCCGGATCGACCCGCGCGATGTCGGAGGTGTAGAACCAGCCGTAGTCTCGCGGGTCGCTCCGCTCCCCGCTCGACCGATCAGAGGCGCGTGGCGCCTCCCAGCCATCGAAGACCTCCGCGTTCTTCTCGGGGAGCTCGTGGTACCCCGCGAACACCTGCGGTCCGCGGATGGCGATCTCGCCGGTGACCTGCGCCTCGTCGTCGGGGTTGATCCCGTGGTCCTCGAGGGTCGTCGCCGAGGTCGGATCGAGGGCCTCCGCCGGCACGCGGGTCTCGCGCGTCTCGGGATCGACGAGCTTGATCTCGACGTCAGGGAGCGGCTGGCCGATGCACCCGGCGCCCTTCCGGACGCCGTAGGTCGACGAGGTGGTCCCCGCCGGCGACGTCTCGGTCATGCCCCACCCTTCGGTCAGCGGCGTGTCGAAGGCGGCCTCGATCCGCCTGCGGGTGTCCTCCGCCAGCGGCGCGGCGCCACTGCCGAGGGTCTCGATGCTGGAGACGTCGTAGGCGTCGGGGTTCCGTTCGATCTCGGCGAGCATCTCGACGTAGACGGCCGGGATGCCGGCGAAGGAGGTGACCCCGAACTCCGTGATCGCCGAGAGGAGCTCCGACGGGACGGGCATCGTCCGCAGGACGATGGTCGAACCGTTGTACAGCCCGAGCAGCAGGACGACGGAGAGGCCGTACATGTGGAACAGCGGGAGGAAGCACAGGGCGACGTCGTCCTCGGGGTCGGCGCCGCTGCGGGAGGTGTACGACTGCACCGTCGACAGGAGGTTCCGGTGGGTCGTCAGCACCCCCTTCGGGTCGCCCGTCGTCCCCGAGGTGTAGCACTGGACGGCGACGTCGTCGAAGGAGCGGTCGGGGCGGTCGAACGCCGGCGAGGCGCGGTCGACGTGCTCGTCGTAGTCCTCGAGGCCATCGATCACCGACTCCCCTCCCGGGACGAACGCCAGCGGTACCTCCGCGGCCAGCTCGGCGCCGACGCTCGGGAACACCGGCGAGGTGATCAACGCCGCCGCCCCGGCGTCGTCGAGGATGTACCGGAGCCTGCCGACGTCCATCCGGTGGTTGAGCGGCACCGCGACGGCGCCCGCCTCGATCACCCCGAAGAACGACTCCGGGAACTGCAGCGAGTTCTCGAGGAAGAGCGCCACGCGGTCGCCGGGGTCGATCCCCGCCTCGACCAGCGCGTTCGCCACCCGGTTCGACCGGGCCTCGAGGTCGGCGTAGCTGTACGCCTCCCCGCGGTACTCCAGGGCGAGCTTCTCCCCGTAGCGGTCGGCCCCCATCGCCGGCACGTCGCCGACGTGCCTGAGCGGTTCCTGGCGGTGGTACTTCATCGCTCGCTCATCGGTACCGTCCCCCAAAAGTGTTGAGCCGCGAGGGGCTGGCGGTCTTATCCGACCGTGGAGCGTCTCGGACGCCCTCCCCCGTACTGTCACGACCTGCAGCCACGCCGTACGTTTTTTCGTCGACGACCGATAAGTGCGCGACGTGACCCTCGACGCCGTCCTGTTCGACCTCGACGACACGCTCTGCCGGTACCGGCGGACCGGCCGGGAGCTCCTCGAGGCGGCGGTCGAGCGGACGGGTCTCGAGCCCTTCGTGACCCTCGAGGAGTACCACGCCCGGTACCCGCGGTTCGTCGACGACAGCGACTCGATGGCCGACCTCCGCGAGCGGTGCTTCGCGGCCATCGCCGCCGACGAGGGTCGCGACCCCGCCGACGGCCGCCGGCTCGCGCGGGCCTACGCCGACGAGCGCGACCACGGGAACGTCGAACCGCTCCCGGGGCTCGACGACGCGCTGGCCGCCGTCGAGCCGCTCCCGGCCGGCGTCGTCACGAACGGGGCACCCGAGATGCAGGCGCCGAAGCTCGAGGCGCTCGGGCTCGACGACGCGTTCGACGTCGTCGTCCACGCCGGCTACGACGCCCCGTCCAAACCCGACCCGCGGCCGTTCGACGTGGCCCTCGACGCGCTGGACGCGGGGCCCGACCGGACGATCCACGTCGGCAACTCGCTGTCGAGCGACGTGGCCGGGGCGCGGGCCGCGGGGCTCCGGTCGGTGTGGATCCCCGTAGACGACCAGGCCGCCCCCGACGATGGTCGGGCTGTGCCCGATCACACGCTCTCGTCGCTGGCGGAGCTCCCGGCGCTCGTCCGTGGGGACCTCCGATGAGAATGGCACGCCGACACTGGTTCTGGTGGCGAGTCCCTCCCGTCACACCCCTCACTCGAGCGGTTCGACGTCGGTGACGGTGCCGACGCCCTTCGAGCGGCCCTCCCGGAAGACGAACCGCTGTCCCTCCTCGACGAGGTACGGCCGGAACTTGAACCGGACGCGGGCGGTGCCGGTGTCGCCGGGGAGCAGCTGGCCGCCCGTGGGGTGGATCGAGACCGTCTCGCTGACGGTCTCGAGGTGGACGACCGGCTCGTAGCCGTCGTCGATCCGCGTGGGGTGGTTGAGCACCATGACCTCCGCCTCGAACTCGCGGACGGCCTCGGGGTCGGCCTCGCGGGGCAGGAGGACCATGCCGCGCTCGAGGTCAGCCTCGCCGATGCCCTTGAGGGCGATGCCGACGATGCGGCCGGCGGAGGCCTCGTCGACGCGGTGGTAGTGCATCTCGATCGACCGCACCTCGACCTCCCGGTACGCGCCGTCGGCGAGGGGACCGACGAGCAGCTCGTCGCCCGCCTCGACGTGACCCGAACGGACGGTCCCGGACGCGACGGCCCCGACGCCGGTCACGTTGTAGGTGCGGTCGATGTACATCGAGAAGTCGCCGTCGCCGGTGCTGGTCTTCGGGAGCTGCTCGAGGAGGTCGTCGAGCGTCCCGAGCCCCTCCATCGAGACGGCGCTCGTGTGGAGGACCGGGACCACGCGCTCGTTGATCTCCTCGACGGCGGCGTCGACGCCGTGGCGCTCGATCGACAGCGGCGTCCGGTCCGCGTTCCGCAGGAGCCGCTCGACCTCACGGACGACCTCCCCGACGCGCTCGTCGTCCACCACGTCGACCTTGGTGACCGCGACGATCGTCGGGAGCTCCGTCGCCAGCAGGATGCCGAGGTGCTCGCGGGTCGTCTTCGTCGGCCCGTCGTCCGCCGCGACGACGAGGAGGCCGTAGTCGAGCTTCTGGCCGACAAGCCCCCGGATCGTCGTCCGGAGCCACGGCTCGTGGCCGACGGTGTCGACGAACGACACGAGCCGGTCGGCCTCCTCGACGATCCGGGCGCGGTCGGTCTTCCGGTGGGGGTTGTCCATGTGGACCGGGCCCCCGTCGTCGAAGCCGTAGACGCCGTAGGAGAGGTCCGCCGACAGGCCCCGCTCGACCTCGTGGGGCTGGACGTCGAGGAACCCCCGCGTCCCACCCTGCCCGTCGTCCGGCTCGCCCGTGACGAGCGAGCCGACCAGCGTCGACTTCCCGTGGTCGACGTGACCGGCGGTGCCGACGACGATGTGGTCGTCGTCGACGTCCAGGACGGCGCCCTCCTGGAGGGTGGCGACGCCCACCAGCCCGCGATCGGTGGGTTCATGGTCGCGACCGTCGGCGTCGGGATCGTCTGCGTGGCGGTCGTCTGCATCGCGGGCCGGGACGCCCCAGGTCTCCACGTCGGCGATGTGGGCGCCCGCCTCCTCGGCCAGTAGCGACAGCACGTCCATCGACTCGGAGAACGCCTCCGGCGGGATGCCGGCGATGCCGCCGTCGTCGGTGACCCCCACCACGTAGGTGGCCTCGCCGTCACCGGAGAGGATCCGGTGCCGCAGCTGGGCGGCGAGCGACTCCAGCCTCCCGTCGGCCAGGTGGACCGCCCGGGTGAGCCGCTCCTTGAACTCCACGCTGCCCCCCTCCCGTTCGCCCCGTTCGAGGGCCCGCTCCAGCGCGGCCCTGTCGGCGCTCATCGTGAGAGCGCCTAACGACCACACCCGTTTAAGGTTTCCCCGGAAACCGGCAGGTCCGGCCGCGAAGTCGGGCCCGTCCGTGCCACCAGGTGGACGATTGTTGATGGACGGTGGACGGCGTACGGGTTCGTCCCACCGTCGCCCGGCCATCGCCGGGGTTCCACCACGACACATATCGGGACGAGCCACCGACCCAGGTCGAACGACTGGAGGCTGGGCCACCGGGTAGCTTGGATGGCGTCTCAGCCGGTGTCGCGGATGCGCTCGAGCGCCTCCAGGAACCCGTCGGCGAAGGAGGCGTCGGTGACCATCCCGGCGGCAGCCCTGGCCGCCTCGTCGGCGTTCGCGACGGCGAACGACCGGTCGACCGCGGCCAGCACCTCGGCGTCGTTCTCGGAGTCGCCCACGGCGACGAACCCGGCGAGCGGCCGGTCGAGGAGCGCCGCCACTGTCTCGAGGCCGGTGGCCTTGTCCACCTCCGGGGCCTTGACGTGGTACGCGTAGCCGGTGTCGACGACCACCATCCCGTGGTCGGTCGCGATCCGCTCGAGCGGTCCGAGCGGCTGGTCCCTGGCGACCGCGAGTTCGGTCTCGCGCCACCGGTTCACGAAGTCCACCGATCCCCACCCGAGGTCGTGGCCCGCCTCGCGGTAGTCGGCGGCGACCGCCCGCGCGGCCTCGGGATCGCCGTTGTAGACCACCTCGGTGGCCCCCTCGACGGCCACGACGCCGCCGTTCTCGGCGATCACGTTCGGCGGGACGCCGAGGAACCGACAGAGCCCGATGGGATAGGGGAACGCCTTCCCCGTGGCGACCACGACCGGGGCGGACGCCGCCCACTCGCGGAGCGGGTCGACGACCCGCGGGTCGATCGACGCGTCCGGTCGGGTGAGCGTGCCGTCGATGTCGACGACGAGCGGCGGGACCGGCTCCTCCATGGGCGCCGTTGGTCCCCCCGGCCTATGAATGCGGCCGTGTCGAGACCGAGGGGAGGACAACGTTGGTATCGTGGGCGAGGACGGATATCGCGGCGGT
>SLIW01000174.1 GCA_007135435.1 Natronomonas sp. | reverse complement strand
GTCGCAGATCTTGAAGGCGTCCTGCAGCGGCATGTTGGGGGCGTAGTCCAGGAGCCGGTCGTTCGGGATGACGATGACGGTGTCGGCGACGGCCCGGAGCCGCTCGAGGCCGGCGTCGGCGTTCGCCCGGCGCCGCTCGCCCTCGGCGGTGAACGGGATGGTGACGATGGCGATGGTGAGCGCGCCGGCGTCCTGGGCGGCCTGGGCGACGACCGGCGCGGAGCCGGTGCCGGTCCCCCCGCCGAGGCCGGCGGTGACGAACACCATGTCGGAGTCGTCGATCGAGTTGGTGATGTCCTCGATGTTCTCCTGAGCGGCCTCCTCGCCGATCCGCGGGACTGAGCCGGCGCCCCGGCCCCCGGTCCGCTGTCGGCCGATGAGGATCTTCTCGTCGGCCTCGACCTCGGTCGCGAGGTGCTGGGCGTCCGTGTTGGCGGCGACCAGCTTCGCGCCGTGGATGCCCGCCTCGTCCATCCGGGTGACGGTGTTGCCGCCGGCGCCGCCGCAGCCGACGACGGTGATCTTCGTCTCGAGGTCCTTGACGACGCTCGCCAGCTCCTCGTCGGTCATCGTCCCCGACGTCTTTACGTCGGCGTCGGTCCCGCCGTCCGTGGCGTCGCCGGTCGCATCGTCCCCGGCGTCGACGTCGCCGGTGGCCGACCCCTCCCCATCGTCCTCCGCGTCACCGATTGCGTCCTCGATAATCGAGTCCATTATCGCCGGTGTTGCATACGCGGCTAAAGTATCTTTCCCCCACGTCTGACGCGCGTCATACGCGTTACGGCTGTCTCAGCCCTCGAAACGAGGGAACAGCATAAACCGCGGGCCACGATACGAAACCGTCGGCCCCTCAGAACGGGAACCGGAGCTCTCGCGCGCGCCGGACGTCGTCGGGCTCGACCGTCTCGCCGGAGACCTCCACGGGCTCGCCCGCCGAGAGGCGACCGAAGGCCGGTCCCTCCTCGACGCCCGCCTCCCGGGCGAGCGACGGGTCGAACGCCTCCCGCCGGGCGAGCACCTCGCCGCCGTCGGCGTCGCCGTCGCGGTCGCCCCGCCGATCCTCGCGGACCTCGACGTGGTCGTACTTGGCCTCGAGGACCGCGGCGAGGGCCTCGACGAGCCGCCGATACCCCCCGGCGTCGGCCAGGGCCACGCGGCCGTCCACCATCGAGGCACCCTCGGCGGTCTCGTAGGCGAGCGTCCGCGCCGCGACGGCCTCCGCGACCGCCCCGCGGTCGACGCCGTTGGCCTCGTCGAGCAGCTCCCCCGGGAGCGCCTCGACCACGAACCCACCCTGGTGCTCCCGCGCGAGGGCCCCCAGTCGGAGGCCGTCGTCGATCGCCGAGAGCGCGCCCTCCAGCCGTCCGACGAGCGCCGTGTCGACGCCGGTGGTCTCGCGGAGCCACGTCTCGGACACCCGCCGGTAGCCGAGTTCGTCGATCGCCTCCGCGAGGGCCGGTCGGTCCCCGTCCACCAGCGCGTACCCGACGCCGCTCCGACGGAACGCCTGGTCGATGACCCCCGTCGCCTCCTCCCCTCCCAGATCGTCGAGCTCCTCCAGAGCTTCCAGGGACCAGTCCGCGAGGATGTGTCCCACCCCCCAGTCAGTCTCGGTCAGCACCCGATCGAACCGCGGCGCGTAGTGACTCCCGCCGAAGCCGACGACCCCGCGATCGGTGCAGGGCTCGACGTCCTCCAGCACGAGGATCGATCGGGCGACCGCCTCCGCGCCCGCCGGATCGTCCCACTCCTCCTCGCCGCTGCCCAGTTCGACGAACAGCGACGGGCACCCCACCGAGCTCGGGCCGTGATGGGTGCACTCGATACCGGTTCCGTAACCGTCCGGGGCCTGCTCGTCGAACGCCCGCCGGACCACCGTGAGGGCGTTCGGGGCGGCGTGGGCGAGCGAGCCATCCTCGCCGCCGAACTCCGCCGGGCCGGCGTTGCCCGTTGCGTGGGCGGTGAGGAGCGGCCCCGTGTCCCCGGAGTGCCGGGACGCGAATACCAGGAGCGCCGGGTCGTCGAACGCCGCCGCGGCGTCCTCGATGTGGAGGTGGAGGTCGTCGAACGTCCGGAGCTCGACGCCACCGGATCGGTAGTACGTCCCACCGCCATCTCCGTCGGGTCGATCCGGATCCTCGTGCTCGGTCCACGCCGCCAGATCCAGGAGGTGCTCGCCGATGTGCTCGGAGGCGCGGTCGGCGCGCGAGACGACGACTGCGAGCATACGTCCGTCAGTGCACCCGGGCGGGTAAATGATGTGTGTTGCTTGGTACCGTATTGCATTTTTCGCTCCGTATCGCGGCCGACTGTCTCGACATCTCGTGGGGAATTTCCTATCGTAGTATGTGGTTTACTATATAAATGATGGACCCAGGAAGGGCGTGACGATGGTGGCCGCACCCCTCGACGGCTTTACTGCTGCAACCTCAGACAACGACGCCTCAGACATCAACGACTCAGCCATCGTCGCATCAGCCACTGACGTCTCAGCCACCGAGGTCGCCCATCGGACGGTTTCGGACCTCCCGGTCGACCCACAACCGGGTACCTGGACCCGCACATCGGCTCAACATTCCCCGGACCGGCGATCGACGCGGGACGACATCCGGTGGAGGCCGCCGGAGCGAACCCTTTTACCGCCCGACGGTGACGCCCCTGCATGGAGGTCTTCGGGTTGATCGGGCGCCCTGTCGGCCACTCCGTCTCGCCGCCGATGCACGAGGCCGCGTACGCGGCGCTGGAGATGGACGCCCGCTACGTGACGTTCGAACCCGCACCGGAAGACCTCGAGACGGCGATCGAGGGGGCCGACGCGCTCGGTATCCGTGGACTGAACGTGACCATCCCGTACAAGGAGGACGTCCTCCCGCTCGTCTCGCCGGACCCGCTGGCCGCCCGGATCGGGGCGGTGAACACCATCGACTTCGCCGATGCGCCGACCGGGCACAACACCGACGCCACCGGGGTCGTCCGGGCGTTCGACCACCACGGCGTCGACGTCGACGGGGCGGCTGTCGTCGTCGGCGCCGGCGGGGCGGGCCGGGCCGCGGCGTTCGCCCTCGCCGAGGAGGGGGCGACCGTCCGCATCGCGAACCGGACCGTTACGCGCGCGGAGGCGCTCGCCGAGGAGATCCCCGGCGGAAGTGCCCACAGCCTCGACGAGCTGGAGGTCCTCCTCGCCGACGCCCGGCTCCTGGTCAACGCCACGAGCGTCGGGATGGAGGCCGACGACGAGACGCCCGTCCCGGCGGCGGCGCTCCACGCTGACCTCGCGGTGCTCGACGCGGTCTACGCACCCCTCGAGACGCGGCTGCTCCGGGAGGCCAGGGCGGCGGGGGCCACGACCGTCGACGGCGCCTGGATGCTCCTCTTCCAGGGCGTCGAGGCCTTCGAGCTGTGGACCGGGCGGGAGGCGCCGGTCGACCGGATGAACGAGGCCCTCAGGGGCGCGCTCTGACGACCCCGCCGTCGAACTGTCTTCCAGTTGACGGGGTTTAAGTATCCTTCACTCCGTACGTTCGGACATGCCGATCGCTCGACTCATCCGGACAGTTCTGGGGCTCGATCGAACGGGCTCGGGCGACGACGAGGCTGACGCCCAGGCGGATTCCGACACCGGATCCGCTGCCGGGACCGGGTCCACAGATGTGACCGTCGAACACGACCCCGACGAGGTAGCCAGCGAGGACGCCACGGCCGGGGAAGCCGAGACCGTCGCGACCGACGAGGCCGAAACCGACGAAACCGCCGCCGCCGAGACCGACGCGGCGGCCTCCACGGGGTCGTTGGTGGACGAATCGGTCGACGACCCCGAGACCGCCGCTGAACCGGGGGAGGCCGCGGGCCCGGGCGCGGAGGAGCCGACCTCCCCAGTCGACGACGATGTCGACGTTGAAGAGGAGGCCGATGTTGACGACGAGGACGATGAGGACGTCGAGGACGAAGAACGCGTCGAGGCCGACGAGCAGGTCGAGGCTGACGAGGATGACCTCGAGGCCGGTGACGACCCGGTGGAGACCGTCAGCGGGATCGGCCCCGCATACGCCGAGCGCCTCCACGACGCCGGCATCGAGACCGTCGCCGAGCTGGTGGCGGCGGACGCCGACGAGCTCGCCGAGGAGACCGACGTGTCGGCGAAACGGATCGGCCGCTGGCAGGACCGCGCACGCGGCGGCTGACCGGGCCCTCGGGGCTCTGCGGACCAAAAGAGGGTTATCACTGGGCGGCCTCTCTGGGAGCAATGCGTGTCGTGACCGAGCGGTCGGCCTTCAGGGAGACGGCCGCGGACGCCCCCGCGGACGCCCGCGTCCCGGTCGAGCTCCGGGTGCGGGTCGCCGACCCCTTCGAGGCCTACCGGCGGGCCCGTCGCGGCGACGGCGGCGACGTCTACCTCGAGACGACCGGCGGCCAGACGGGGTGGGGCTTCTTCGCCACCGACCCCGTCGAGCGGGTGACCGTCTACCCGGAGGCGACCCCGCTCGATCCCGGCGGTGAACCGGGAGGCGACTCCGACAGCCAGGGCGGTGCGGGTGCCGAGAGCGAGGCGGCCGTGACCTCGGCGGCGGGGTCGCCGTCGCTCGGGGCGCTCGACGCGGTCCTCTCGGGGGAGACCCTCGTCCGCGGTGACTGCGACGTCCCGTACCCCTGTGGCGCGTTCGGCTGGCTCTCCTACGACGTCGCCCGCGAACTCGAGGACCTCCCGGAGGGAACCGTCGACGACCGGGGACTGCCACGGCTCCAGCTGGCGACGTACGACCGCGTGGTCGCCTGGCGAGAACCGTGGACCGACGGATCGGCGCTCCGGGTCACGGCGTGTCCCCGCCTCTCCGCGCATGGCTCGGCGGACGCTGCCTACGAGTGGGGCCTCGCCCACGCCCGCGACCTGATCGCTCGCGCCGTCGCCGGCGACCGCTCGGTCGGCCGGCCGCCGGTCCAGACCGGCCGCGCCGGCTTCGAATCCGACTGCAGCCGCGGGGCGTTCGCCGACCGGGTCCGGCG
>SLIW01000575.1 GCA_007135435.1 Natronomonas sp. | reverse complement strand
TAAGGACTTTCTGGCCAACTATTCCACTCGCCAGGGATCCGGACCGGGAAGGGATGGACGGGGGTGCGATGGCCGACACGTCGAAGGAAGAGACGGGGGTGCGATGGCCGATACACCAGCCATCGTCGACGATCGAGCCCCGAGTGCTCGAACGGGGTCCGAACGTTTCCCGCGGCCGCCTAGCGAGCGAAGAACTCCGCGATCGTCTCACCGACCATCGGTGCCTGGCCGACGAAGAAGTGGTCGGCGCTCACCGCCTCGACGACCCCGCCTCGTTCCCGAACCACCTCGACGACCGCCTCGGCGTTCACCGTCGTGTCCCGCTCGCCGTAGACGACGGCGATCGGACAGTCGACGTCCTCGACCGCCGCGACCGCGTCGATGTCCACCGAGATCCGATCTGCGGGCGCCAGCGCCGCGACCGCGAACGGGTGCAGGCCGGCGATCGATTCGTGCGCCGCGGCCACCAGCGCCAGACAACCCCCGAAGCTGTAGCCGAACAGGCCGACCTCCTCGTACCGGTCGCGGGCCCAGGCGTAGGCCGCCCGCACGTCGTCGAGT
Organism: Natronomonas sp.; assembly: GCA_007135435.1. GTDB lineage: Archaea > Halobacteriota > Halobacteria > Halobacteriales > Haloarculaceae > Natronomonas. The sequence goes on along the minus strand of SLIW01000575.1, from coordinate 4,457 downwards.
TCGCCGCGTCCCTCGTCCCACGGGCCGTAGTCGAACCGGAGGCAGGCGCACTGGAGCGCGTCGCTCACGGCCCCGAGGCGGGGGTCGCTCCGGTTACCCCCCATCTGCGGGTGGGGCGGGCACGCGACCACGCAACGGTCGCCGTCGGGCCGGTCGAGGCTCCCCCGGACGTCCCTGTCGGACGGGATCACGACGGGTTCGGTCATGTGCGTCGGTTGTGAGCCGGGCGACATAACCGGTTGGGACCGCCCCGTCCCACTCGAACTCGATCGTCACCCGAGCAGGCGGTGGCCAGGCCCCGACCCGAACCTACCGCACCAGCAGGCTCTCGCCGGTCATGACGTCCGGGACCTCGACGCCGACGAGCTCGAGGAAGGTCGGTGCGACGTCCGCGAGCGTCCCGCCCTCACGGATGGCGTACCCGCCGTCGTCGCCCGCCGGGGACACGTAGACGAACGGGACCGGGTTCGTCGTGTGGGCGGTGTGGGGCGCCTCGGGCGTGCCCATGTCGTCGGCGTTGCCGTGGTCGGCGGTGACCAGCAGGTGCCCACCGGCCTCCCGGACGGCGGCCTCGAGCCGCCCCAGCCCAGTGTCCACCGCCTCGACGGCGGCGACGGCGGCGTCGAAGTCGCCGGTGTGCCCGACCATGTCGGGGTTGGCGTAGTTGAGCACGAGGACGTCCGGGTCGTCGGTCAGGACGATGTCGACGGCGCGATCGGTCACCTCCGGCGCCGACATCTCCGGCTGCAGGTCGTAGGTCGGGACGTCGGGGCTCGGGACGATCTCGCGGCGCTCGCCGTCGAACTCCAGCTCGCGGCCGCCGTTGAGGAAGTAGGTGACGTGGGCGTACTTCTCGGACTCGGCGATCCGCAGCTGGGTGAGCCCCGCCTCCGAGAGGGCCTCGCCGAGGGTCGCCTCCGGCGCCAGCGGCGGGTAGGCCACCGGGAGGTCGAACGTCTCGTCGTACTCGGTCAGGGTCACCAGCCGGACGTCGGGAGGGTCGGTCTCGAAGGGCCACGCGGGATCGACGTTCGCGAGCAGCCGGACGAGCTGGCGGGCCCGGTCGGCCCGGAAGTTGAAGAAGACGACCGCGTCGCCGTCCGAGAGTGCCGCGTCCGCCGTCTCCGGGCGCTCGACGAGGGTCGGCTCGACGTACTCGTCGGTGTCCCCGCGCGCGTAAGACTGCTCGACGGCCTCGACGGCCGAGGTGGCCTCGTGTGGCGCCTCCCGGTGGACGATGGCGTCGTAGGCGCGACGCGTCCGCTCCCAGTGCTCGTCGCGGTCCATCGCGTCGTACCGGCCGCAGACGGTGGCAACGTGGCCCGTCCCGCAGTCGTCGACGACCGCCTCGAGCTCGGCGAGGAAGCCGGCGCCGCTCGTCGGCGCGGTGTCGCGCCCGTCGGTGAAGGCGTGGGTGACGGCGTCGACGTCGCGCTCCGCGGCCAGCTCGATCAGCGCGTGGAGGTGCGCCTGGTAGGAGTGGACGCCGCCGTCGGAGACGAGCCCCATGAAGTGGACCCGGCCCCCACGCTCGCTGGCGTACTCGAAGGCCTCGCCGATCGCCTCGTTGTCCGCGAAGACGCCGGCGTCGATGTCGTCGGTGACCCGGGCGGAGTCCTGTTTGACCACCCGACCGGCGCCGATGTTGAGGTGGCCGACCTCGCTGTTCCCCATCTGGCCCTCCGGGAGGCCGACGCGGCGCCCGTGGGTCTCCAGGGTCCCGAAGGCGCCCACCTCCCGCAGCCGGTCGAACGTGGGCGTGTCGGCGGCGGCGACGGCGTCGCGGGAGTCGGAGGTGCGCTGTCCCTCGCCGAGCCCCCACCCGTCCAGGATCACCAGCGCGGCTCTCATCGTGCGGACGAAGCCGTCGGCGTGGTAAGGCCGTGTCGGTGTGGACCCGGGGGCGCGCGGCTGGGGGGTCCACGGGCCGTCGAGGCGGCGCAGAAGTACACGGTAACCACATCCACAGCCCGCCTGGGCGGGGGTGCATGTACACGGTAATCGTATACAACATACACGAAGAACTATTACCTGCGGCGTGCCACCAGGGACCAGCGCACCACCCAGCGCACCAGGGACATGTCACGGAACGTCTTCGCGGCGAGCGAGTACGAGCGGCGGATCGAGCGGACGAGAAAGCGGCTGCGGGAGCGCGGACTGGACGCGATCGTCGTCTCGGACCCCGCGAACATGAACTACCTGACCGGCTACGACGGGTGGTCGTTCTACGTCCACCAGGCGGTGGTGGTGACCGCCGACGAGCGCGAGCCGGTCTGGGTCGGCCGCGAGATGGACGCCAACGGCGCCCGGGCGACCACCTGGCTGGCCGAGGAGAACGTCAGGGCCTACAGCGACGACCACGTCCACTCCCCGGTCGACCTCCACCCGATGGACTACCTCGCGTCGGTCCTCGAAGACCTCGAGGTCGACACCGGGCGGATCGGCCTCGAGATGGACGCCTCGTACTTCACCGCGAAGTCCTACACCAGGCTCCGGTCGGCGCTCCCCGAGGCGACGTTCGACGACGCGACGCTGCTCGTCGGCTGGGTCCGGATCCGGAAGTCGGAGCGGGAGCTCGAGTACATGCGCGAGGCGGCGCGGATCTCGGAGCTGGCGATGACCGCCGGGCTCGAGACCATCGCCGAGGGCGTCCCGGAGTACGAGGCGGCGGCGGCGATCTACGACGCCCTGATCAACGGCACGGACGACTACGGCGGCGACTACCCGGCGATCGTCCCGCTGATGCCCGCCGGCGAGCACACCGGGACGCCGCACCTCACCTGGACCGACCGGGCATTCGAGGAGGGCGACCCGGTCATCATCGAGCTGTCGGGCTGTCGGCACCGCTACCACTCGCCGCTCGCGCGGACGACGTTCGTCGGCGAGCCGCCGGCGGCGATCAGCCACACCGCCGACGTCGTCGTCGAGGGGCTCGAGGCGGCCCTCGACGCGGTGGAACCGGGGGTCACCTGCGAGGAGGTCGAGCTGGCGTGGCGGGAGACCATCGCCGCCCACGACATCGAGAAGGAAGACCGGATCGGCTACTCGATGGGGCTGGGGTACCCGCCGGACTGGGGCGAACACACCGCCAGTCTCCGCCCGGGCGACGAGACGGTGCTCGAGGAGGACATGACCTTCCACGCGATCCCCGGGATCTGGGGCGACGAGTTCGGCGTCGAGATCAGCGAGACCTTCCACGTGACATCCTCCGGCGCCGAGACGCTCGCGTCGTTCCCCCGGGAGCTCTTCACCGCCTGAAGGCGTTCGCTGACGGACCAGAGCACCTTCGCTGACGGACCAGAGCACCTTCGTGGACAGACCCGAGTACCTTCGTGGACAGACCCGAGTACCTTCGTGGACAGACCGGCGAACAGGACGATCGGCCTCCGACCGGCGGAAGACTCAGTCGTTGTCCGGCGCGCGAACGACGTTCCGGAGCTCGTCGCCCCGCTCGAGTGCGGCCACGTTCTCGGCGAGGATGTCGGCGAGTCGGTCCCAGTGATGTGGCGTGTAGCCGCCGGTGTGGGGCGTGATGAGGCAGTTCTCGAGGGTCCACAGGGGGCTGGACTCCGGGAGCGGCTCCGGATCGGTGACGTCGAGGGCGGCCCCGGCGATGCCGTTCGACTGCAGCGCCACGACGAGGGCGTCGGTGTCCACGATCGGGCCGCGGGCCACGTTCACGAGGACGGCGTCCGGCGGGAGGGTGGTCAGCTCCTCCGCGCCGATCAACCCCCGGGTCTCGTCGGTGAGCGGACAGGCGACGACGACCGCCGAGCTCCGGGCGAAGGCCTCGTGGATCGCCTCGCGGTCGAAGCCGACCACCTCGTCGGTCGGGCCGCCCTTCTCGGGGGTGTACCGGACGCCGATGGTCTCGACCTCGAAGCCCTCCAGCCGCCGGGCGACCGCCCGCCCGATCGAGCCGAGGCCGACGATGGTCACCGTGGAGCCGGCGAACTCCCCGGACTGGAAGTGCCGCCACTCCCGGTTGGCCTTCCGGCGCCACGCCTCGTGGAGCCCCCTGGCGAAGACGAGCAGGTTCCCGATCGCCTGTTCGGCGATGCCCGGCGCGTGGATCCCGCCGGCGTTCGTGACCGTGACGCCGTGGTCGACCAGGGCAGCGGTCGGGACGTGGTCGGTGCCGGCGAACGTGCAGGCGAACAGCTCCAGGCGCTCGGCGTCGGCGACGAGGTCCTCGTCGATCGTGTATCCGGTGACGATCCGTGCCGTCCGGATCAGCTCGCGCTCCTCGTGGGGCGTCCGGGCGTGCGCGATCGTGACATCGGGCAGCCGCTCGCGGAGGGCGTCGGCGTACGACGACATCGGCAGCCCCTCGGCTCCCTCGCGAAGCACGGCGACGTCCGGGTTCTCCGGTGTCGACTCGGACGGCGCCTCGGACGAGGGATCGGACGGCGCCTCGGACGAGGGATCGGACGACGCTTCGGACGAGGGATCGGACG
>SLIW01000159.1 GCA_007135435.1 Natronomonas sp. | reverse complement strand
TCGGTGCGTCCTCCGCGGTGACGTCCTCGCCGAGGTCCGACGTCGGGTCCACCATCGGTCGAACCGTCGGGACGGACCACCATGAACGATTGCGTTCGCGCAGGTGGTGCCACGACCCGTCGGTCCCGTGCGGTCGGTCGGTCACACTCGCTCCGACGAGCGGACTCGGCTCGCGTCAGATCGACCGCTCGTAGTCCTGGTCGAACATCTGGGCCGACATCGGGGCCGGGTCCCCGTCGGTGAGGTTGTACCGCGAGAAGTCCTCGACGCCGGCGTCGTGGAGGAAGTCCTCGTCGTAGAGGGCGTTGCCGGTGAACGAGGCGGGGTCCCGCGAGAGGATCTCGAGGACGGTGTCGGAGACGACCTCGGGCGAGCGCCAGTCGTCCTCGGTCCCGAGGCCGAAGTACCGCGTTGCGCGTGTGTCGATCGCCGTCACTGGCCAGAAGGAGTTACAGCCGACGTCGTGGCCGGACAACTCCGTCGCGAGCGAGAGCGTCAGGAACGACATCCCCATCTTCGACCAGGCGTACGGCGCCTGGCCGGGCGCGCGGTCGACGGTGACCGGCGGGGCGTTCGTCAGGATCCACGCGTCCGACTCGACGTCCTGGAGGTGGTCGATGAACGCCCGGCTGACCAGGTACGTACCTCGGACGTTGACGTCGCAGAGGAGGTCGAAGCGGTTCGGCGGGAGGTCCGCGACGTTCGCCAGCTGGATCGCGCTGGCGTTGTTGATCACGACGTTCACCTCGCCGAAGTGGTCGATCGCCTCCGCGGCGGCGGCCTCGACGGCGGCCTCCTCGCGGACGTTCAGCTGGATCGGGAGGGCGTCCACGCCCCGGTCGCGGCACTCGCGTGCGGTCTCCTCGATGGTCCCCTCCAGGTCCTTCTCCTCGCCGTAGTCGTCCTCCTCGGACGTCTTGCCGGTGGAGACGACGTTGCAGCCCTGCTCGGCGAGTGCGAGCGCGATCGCCTTGCCGATGCCGCGGGTCGTCCCCGTGATGAACGCCGTAGATCCGGTGAGGTCGGGTCTCTCGAGGCTCTCGTGGGTCATACTGCAGGGACACGGCCCGCGCGCTTAAAACCGGGTCGTTCGGGGACGTCTGCAACGCCTGCGTGTATCGTCCAACGGCGATCGTCCCTGTCCCGATTCGGGCGCTGCGTTCGGTGGCGTTCGGGTGTTTCGAGACAGTAGCTGAAACGGTTCACCGCCGAGACGAGTCGACCGAGGGGTTCACTGGACCCGTTCCATTCCCTCGTGGCTGATCTCGAGCGATTCGAGCGCGACCTCGTTGGATCCGCCGTCCAGCGTCGGCGCGACGTAGCGACTCGGCCACGCGTTCCTGAACTCCCACCGGACACCGGGTTCGCCCGCCGGACTCAACAACACGACCGCCATCGCTCGCCGAGCTTCGTCGAGCTGCCCCCGCTCGGCGAGCTTGAACCACTCGTAGAGCTCCGTGAAGTCGCCAGATACCCCTCGTTCGAGGAGCACCGGCGCGTGCTCGTTGATCCCGGAGAGCTTTCGGGCGGTCGGAGAATCGGTGCCCGGTCGATAGTCGATGTCGGGTATCGTGATCGCCGGGAGTTCGACCCGACTGAAGGAGGCCGTGGCGATCCCGTCGATCTCGACGACGAACCGACTGTTCCGGAAGGGTCCGTGACCGCCACCCCCGCCCTGCGCCGACGACGAACCGGTGAACAGGGTCGCCACGAGGCCAGTCGCGAGGAGGCCCTTCAGCACTGGTCGACGTTCGACAGGATTGCTTGTGCGGCTCGTTTCGGAACGATCACTCGACGTCAAATCGCTATCGGCTGGACGGGGTCCGTCGTCTGCGGTCTCGGGTTTCATCACTGGGTTCCTCGAAAGCAATGGTCGCACCGATTTGGCCGACCGACGGCCGGACCGTGCAACAAGAGCTCACCTCTCGTGCGTCCGAGACGACGTTAAGGTTTGCTATGCGGGCTCATCGACCAGCGAACGGCATGTCGATACGTCTCGGGGTGTCGGTCGATGTCGATTCGACTTCCGGCCACGACTGCTGGTCACGCTCACCGACCACGAACGACCGAACGATATCGATCGATGTCAACGTTGGTGGAGATACTCACCGGTCCCGAAGCACCGATTCCCCCGGCGCCGTCGTCGCGCCCGCCGACAGCACCAGCCCCGGCGAGAGGCTGCTGTTGACCCCCGTCTTCGCGCCGGGGCCGGCCACGACGCCGTACTTGCGCCGGCCGGTCGAGACGCGCTCGCCCTTCACGGTCTGCTTCACGTCGGCGCCGTCGTGGCGGAGGTTCGCCACCTGGGTGCCGGCCCCGAGGTTGACCTCCGGCGCGAGCAGGCTGTCGCCGACGTAGGAGAGGTGCGGGACGCTCGCGCCCCGCATGAGCACCGAGTTCTTCACCTCGACGCCGTTGCCCACGTGGCAGCCCTCGCCGACGAGCGTCGCCCCGCGGAGGCAGGCGTTCGGCCCGACGTCGGCGCCCGAACGGATCAGGGCGGGGCCCTCGATCACCACGCCGGGTCCGACCGTCGCGCCCTCCTCGACGACGACCTCCCCGCGAAGCGTCGCGGCGTCGTGGACCTCGCCGTCGATCCGCCCGTCGAGCTCGCCGAGCTTCCACTCGTTGGCCGCCAGCAGCTCCCACGGTCGGCCCACGTCGAGCCACCGCGACAGGGACACCGGCGTGACGCCGAACTCGTCGATGACCCGGGCGACGACGTCGGTGATCTCGTACTCGCCGCGCTCGCTGCGCTCGACGTCGAACCAGCCGACCGCCTCGGCGGGGAACGCGTAGGCGCCGGCGTTCGCCAGCGACGACGGCGGGTCCGCCGGCTTCTCGACGATGCCGGTCACCGTCCCGTCGGCGTCGGTGGAGAGGACGCCGTACTGGCTGGGCTCGTCGACCTCGATGGCGGCGACCGCCGGGGCGGCCGCGAGGAGCTCGGCGATCGACGCCGGGTCGTAGAGGTTGTCGCCGTTCAGCACCGCGAAGGGGCCCTCGAGGTGTTCCTGAGCGGCCCGGACCGCGTGGGCGGTCCCGAGCTGCTCCTCCTGGACCGCGAATGAGACCGGCACGCCCCGGTACGCCGCTCCGAAGTGCTCGCGGACGGCGTCGGCCTCGTAGCCGACGACGATCACGAGCTCGGAGGCGCCCGCGTCGATCGCCGCGTCGGCCGTGTGCGCGCACAGCGGCCGCTCGGCGACCGGCAGCATCGGCTTCGGCACCGTCTCCGTCAGCGGGCGCATCCGCGTTCCCTCGCCGGCGGCGAGGATGACTGTCTGCATGGGTTCGGAATGCGACCGGCTGCGCCAAAAGGTATCTGGTGCCTACCGTCCGTCCCCGGGGGCGAATCCCCGTGTCGGTGACCGGCCGGGGCCGAACCCCACTGTCGGTGACCAACCCGCGCCGGAGGTCACTCCTCGGCCTGGCGGTCGTCGTCGGTCGGCGACGGCTCGTCCTCGTCGGCGCGCCGGCGGACGTCGACCCGGTAGTTCTCGAGGATGTCGCGGCCGAGGAGCAGCGGGTAGTCCATGTGGTCGCGGTCCTCGACGCTGGCGGTGACGGTGTGCTGGGTGCCGCCGATGCCGACGACCACGTCGACGACGGGTCGGGACCTCCCCTGCTTGACGCTGCCGGACTTGATCCGGACGATGTCCTTTATCGGGCCGGTGCCGATGTCGGCGGCGAGACGGGCGTCGATGCTCGTCCGGGTCGCGCCGGTGTCGGACTTCGCGAGCACGGGCCGCTGGCCCCGCGTCCCCATGACGATCACCTCCTCGATGTAGCCGATGACGGGCGGCTCGGAGGGCGTGGTGCGGTCCTTCCGCGGGGCGGCCCGCGGCCGGGAGTCGTCCAGCGACGCCGACAGCTCGTAGACGCGCTCCTCGTTGACCTCCCCGCCGGCGCGCTCGATCGCGAGCCGGGCGATGTGCGGCGCCGGCGAGCGGCCGGTCGCCTTGAACAGCCCCCGGAAGCCCGCCGTCGGGTTCACCTCCAGGATGTAGTAGCCGTCCATCCCCTGGACGATGTCGACGCCGGCGTAGTCGAGCCCGACGACGTCGGTCGCGCGCTTGGCCATCGTGACGACCTCGTCGGGGAGCCCGGCGGTCGCGTCCTCGACCTCGCCGCCGAGGTGGACGTTCGTCCGCCACTCGCCCTCGGGGGCGTACCGGTTCATCGCGCCGACCACCTTCTCGCCGACGACGTAGATCCGGAGGTCGTGGTGGCGCTGCTGGTCGTGCTCGATGAGCTCCTGGAGGAACGCCTGCCGGGAGCCGACCATCGGGTTGACCTGGTCGTCGGTGTCGAGCTTCCAGGTGCCGCCGCCGTGGGTGCCGATCGCCGTCTTGTAGACGACCTCGTCGCCGAAGCGCTCCCGGCGGGTGTTCAGCGTCTCGCTCGACAGCGCCAGGAGTGCGTCCGGGATGGGCAGGTCTGCCTTCGCGAGGGCGATCCCGGTCGCGAACTTGTGCATCGCGGTCATCGTCGCCGTCGGCGTGTTCAGCATCGGTCGAGCTCGGTCGATCGTCGTCGCCAGCCCCAGCGCCTCGGCGGGCTGCTCCTCCTTGGAGAGGAGCAGCCGGTTGACCACGATGTCGGCGTGGGGCTCGAGGGTGACCTCGCCGTCGGAGATGTCCACGACGGTGTTCTCCGCGCGGAGCCACGCCGTGTCGTAGCCGAGGTCGTCGACCGCGTTGAGGATCGCCTTCGACTCCTTCGAGGTATGCAGGCTGAGGACGCCGACGGTGAGGTCCGAGGACATACCCGCACTGCGAGCGGTCGCACAAAAGGCCTGACGGTCCCACACACAGCGTGCCTGGAGCGAGCGGCGGGGACGGGCGTGGATCGCGGCGGGTGGATCTGGATTCCCATGCGAACCACGTGCCGAGCGCCAGCGGAACCAGTGCGGCCAGGACCGTGGTTTCCAAAGCCGGTGGTCACCACGTTGGGTACACCAATTGGTGAACGCCAAAACGAGGATACCATTCTGCGGAAACCGATCGCCTGAAACC
>SLIW01000400.1 GCA_007135435.1 Natronomonas sp. | reverse complement strand
CTCGCCGGACTCGATCGCCATCGAGACGTCGTCGACCGCCGTCACGGCACCGAACGTCTTGGTGACGTCCCGGCAGCCCAGCGCGGCGTCCTCCGGCGGCGTCGGTGGGCCGGCCCTGAGCCGATCCTCGACGGACTGGCCGCCGACCGAGGGGTCGGCGCCCGCATCCGCACCCGTTCCCGTCCCCGACTCAGCAGCCATCACCGCCACCTCCTCTCGACCGACATCACCGCCACCTCCTCTCGACCGACATCACCGCCACCTCCTCTCGACCGACATCAGCTCCACCTCTTCTTGATCTTGTAGTGGCGGATGTCCTTGTACCGGTCGCCGCCCTCGCTGGTGCCCAGGTAGTACTCCTTGATCTCCTCGCGGCCCTTCAGTTCGTCCGCCGGGTCGTGGAGCTCGACCTGCCCGTTCTCCATCACGTAGCCGTAGTCGGCCATGCTCAGGGTCTTCTCGGCGTTCTGGTCGGCGACGATCATGGTGATGTTCTCGCGTGCGTTGATCTCGACGAGCTTCTGGAAGATGTCCTCGACGAGCTGGGGGGCCAGCCCGAGCGACGGCTCGTCCAGCAGGAGCAACGCGGGTGGCGTCGCGTCGAACGCGAAGTCGATGGACGACCGCGTCTCGAGCGGCGAGAGGTCGACCTCCCGGCGACACGATTGCCCCGCCGGGCGCTCGAGCTCGAGCACCAGGGACGGCGGCGGTGCGGTCGGATCCGTCTCCGGCACCGCACCGGCGTCGTCGGTGATCGCCCCCGAGAGCGTCAGGTCGTCTTCGAAGCGCGCCTGGACGGTCACCCCGCCGACCTCGAGGGTCGTCGACTCGCCGGTGGCGAGCGTGGAGCTGGCGTCGTCGGCCGCCTCCCCCTCGCGGCGGAGCGTCGCCTCGAAGTCCCTCGCGTCGACCTCCGCGGCGCCGGTCTCGGTGAGCGACAGCAGCGCCCGGGCGATGACGAGCATCTGCTGTTGACCGCCGCTCGCGTAGCCAGCGTTGATGTCGAGGATCTCCTCGAGCTGCGGGAAGTACTCGAAGGCCAGCTCGTAGTCGGAGACGTCGAAGCGGAACCGGCGGCCGCTGCGGTAGAGCCCACACCGGAGGTTCTCCTCGACGGTGAGGTCCTCGAAGACCCGCCGCTCCTCGAGGACGTGGGTGACCCCGCGGTCGACCATCGTCTTCGGGCGGGCGTTCGTCACCTCCCGGCCCTCGTAGTGGACCGACCCCCGGCTGACCTCCCCGCGCTCGGAGCGGCCGATCCCCGAGATCATCTTGAGGACGGTGCTCTTGCCGGCGCCGTTGGGGCCGAGCAGCGCGACGATGTCGCCGCGGTTCGCCTCGAGCGACAGCCCCTGGACCGCCAGGAAGTGCTTGTCGTAGACGATCTCGACGTTGTCGAGCTCGACGATCGGCGGGTCGCCCACCACGACCCCCTCCCCGGAGTCGTCCACGGTCCGCGCCGCGCCGCCGGGTTGCTCGTCGACGGCCATCGATCAGCCCTGGATCCACTCTTCGCGACGGGGGAGCTCGTAGGTCTCGTCGAGGACCATCTCGCCGTCCTGGACCTCCCAGACGTTCCCCGTCATCGTCGGCCGGCGGTCGTCCTCCTCGTAGGAGATCGGCTCGATGAGGTCCCAGCCGTCCCAGCCGTCGATCTGGAACATGCCCTCGCGGAAGTCCGCGCCGGACCGGGGGTCGAGGTCGCCGTCCTCGTCGGCGTTCATCATCGCGCGCCAGGCGGTCAGCGTGTGCAGCATCCCGCGGATGTAGTTGAGGTTCGCGACCTCCCGGTCGTCGAGGTCGTCGTCGCGGTAAGTGTCGAACATCGCCTCGATGACGTCGCCACTCTCGCTGTCCAGGGCCTCGTCGAACGTCCGGAACGCCCCGGAGAACCGGACGCCCTCGAAGAGCTCCGGCGACTCCTCGACCCGGAGCTCGTCCGTCGTGTAGGTCAGCCCCATGATCTCGACCTCGGGGTAGACGTCCGGGCGGTCGGCGACGAGCACCTCCATCGGGGCCGCGGTGTTCTGGTGGATGAGGTACTCGACCTCGTCCTCGCGGGCGCGGCGGAGCTGGCTCTCGGCCGAGGCGGCCCCGAGCCCGAGCTCGAGCTGGGGGCCGACCTCCAGGCCGAGCTCCTCGGCGTACGCCTCGCCACCCTCGACGGGCGAACGGCCGAACGGGTTGTCGCTGAAGATGAACGAGATCGTCGCCCCCGGGTCGTTGTCGGCGATCCACTCGAGGTGGACCCGCGCCTGGCTCGTGTAGTCCAGGTTCACGAAGAAGTTGTACGGCGTGTCCGGCTGCATCAACGCCTCGGAGTACGACGCCGAGATGTAGACGATCTCGTCCTCGGCGACGTCCGGCGCGAGCGCCTCCGTGTCCGCCGTCCCCCAGCCGATGATGCACGGCGGGTTCTGGTCGCGGACGTCGTCGTAGACGCGGACGGCCTCGTCGACCTCGTAGGCGTAGTCGACCCAGTCGTGGTCGACCTCCAGGTCCTCGGTGTACCCCTCGTCGATGAGGTAGTTCCACATGTCGATCCCGCCCTCCGCGGCGGGTTCGCCGACGTCGGAGGTTCCGCCACTGATGTCGTAGATGCCGGGGATCAGGATCGCGCCGTTCTCGACGTCGTCGTCATCGTCCCCGAGACACCCCGCGAGACCGAACGCGGCGCCCCCTGCGACGGTCCCGAGCAGCTTTCGTCGACTGGTATCGTACGGCATGGGAAATTCGTTATCAGTGTGCTAATTTAACAATTGCGAATGGTTTTTTATAGGGGTCGCCCGGATCGCCATCCTCGGGCCGCACTGTGGGCTGTTCGCGCTACGGCCGTCGACGAGCGGGTCCGATCGCCGGCGAGATGGCGCGTTCGCCCACCGTCTCGCCCGGGCCTCCACCGGGCGCCACCGACGTCGATGTTGTCTTTGCTGAACAATTTCGTGATGGGACGGTGGTTTATCTCACCTGTCAGGCGATGAGAAGACACCGACACAGACGCAACTCCGGTTCGCCCCGACGAAATCGCACGTGCGATCACCGCGCATTCTCGGGCTGTCGTCGCTCGGCGCTCACGGACCACACCACGACCCAGGTACGCCGCAGTGGCTGGACCACCGGAACACCCCACCTGGCTGGCGACCACCGAACCCCACCTCGATGACGACCACCGAACCCCACCTCGATGGCGACCACCGATCCCCACCTCGATGGCGACCACCGGAACACCCCACGAGATGCAGTGACTGCTGCCCCGTGGCACCTCAGCCGACCATCGTGAGGCCGCCGGAGACGCTGAGCACCTGCCCGGTGACGAAGGAGGCGTCGTCGCTGGCGAGGAACGCGACGGCGCTGGCGACGTCCTCCGGCTCGGTCATCCGCCCCAGCGGCGTCTGTGCCTCGATCCGCCCGAGGATGGTCTCCGCGAGGTCCGACTCCTCCCGCATCGCCCGCGTGAGGGGCGTGTCCGCCGGGCCGGGACAGACGACGTTGCAGGTGACGTCTTCGCGCGCCAGCTCCCGGGCGAGCGTCTTCGTGAACGCGATGACGCCGCCCTTCGTCCCGGCGTAGACCGCCTCGCCGGACGACCCGACCCGGCCGGCGTCGGAGGCGATGGAGACGACCCGGCCGCCGTCGCCCGCCTCCACGAACGCCTCGCCGGCGGCCCGCGCGCAGTTGAGCTGTCCGCGAAGGTTCACGTCGAGGATGCGGTCCCACCGCTCGGGGTCCTGCTCGAGGAACCACTCGATGCGGTCCCAGCCGGCGTTGTTCACGAGGACGTCGAGCCCGGCGCGGTCGACGACCTCGTCGACCATCGACTCGACCGCCCCGAGGTCGGTCACGTCCGCGATCACCGGGAACGCCTCGTCCCCGGCGTCGGCGACCGCCTCGACGGTCTCCTCGGCGCGGTCGACGTCGACGTCGTTGACCGCCACGGTCGCGCCCTCGTCGGCGAGCCGACCGGCGATCGCGCTCCCGATGCCGCCGCCGGCGCCGGTCACCAGCGCCGTCTTCGTGTCGAGTCCGCGCATGGCCGGAGGTCGCCCCACGTCGTTATATGTCTGTGGCCTGTCCGCATCCTGCATGGACCACGAGACCATCGCCGTCGACCGGGTCAGCCCGGCCGGCGCGGAGGAGGACGGTGCGGAGGAGGACGCCGAAGCGGACGCCGCCCGCGTCGCCCGCATCGCCCGCATCCGCTTCGACCGCCCGGAGCGCCACAACGTCCTCGACGGCCGCGTCCTGGACGAGCTGTCGGTCGCGATCGTCGAGGCCGACCGCGACGACGCGGTGGACGGGATCCTCCTCGGGTCGACCGGCCCGCCCTTCTGTGCCGGCGCGTCCCTCCCGGAGCTGAGCCAGCTCCCCTGGGAGGAGGGCGCCCGCTGGATGACGGCGTACTTCGACACGCTGGACCTGCTCCGCGACACCGGCAAGCCGGTCGTCGCGGCCGTCGAGGGGACCTGTGTCGCCGGCGGCAACGAGCTCGCCTCGGCGTGCGACCTCATCGTCGCCGGCGAGTCGGCGCGGTTCGGCCAGCCCGAGGTGGGCGTCGGCTCGACGGCCGCCGGCGGCGGCGTCCAGCTGCTCCCGCTGATGATCGGCGAGAAGCGCGCCCGGGACCTCCTCCTCACCGGGCGGCTCCTGGAGGCGGAGGAGGCACGCGCCATCGGTCTGATCAACCGCGTCGTCGACGACGGCGAGGCCGAGGCCGCCGCCACCGACCTCCTGGAGACCATCGTCGCCGAGAAGAGCCCGCAGGCCTACCGGACGATCAAGGCCGTCATGAAGCAGTGGACCAACCTCGGACTCGTCGGCCAGGAGATGGCGCGGGACCTCACCGCGCGGGTGTGGGACTCCCCCGAGTTCGCGGAACGCGCCGAGGCGTTCCTCGCCGGCGAGGACCTCCCTCCGCGAGCGTTCCACGGGACGCGCCCGCGGAGGACGGACCGGGAGGAGGACGAGCGATGACGGCCATGGAGGTGGACGAGCGATGACGCTCGACTATGGCTACCTCCTGCCGACGCGCGGGGTCGTCCT
>SLIW01000421.1 GCA_007135435.1 Natronomonas sp. | reverse complement strand
GTGGAGCACGGCGATCAGGACACCGAAGCGGTACCAGTGGCGGTCGGGTGAGAAGTCGAAGGTGTCGTCGTCGGTTCGGGCCACGGCTGTCGACCTCGGGGACCGGTAGGAGGTCGACACGTATAACGGTGGGTGCACCGGACGGATCGACCTGCGCGTCCGATGGACGGGACGACAGACAGCACTGCGGATGGAACCCAGGACAGCGTCGATGGCGGTACCCCGACGCCAATCTTTAACCCGCTCGCCGGCGCCATTCGGCCATGGCACGGCTCCCCTACGTGACGCAGGACGAGCTCGACGAGGAGTACCGCGACCTGGTCCTCTCGTCGCTCCAGTCGGGCAAGCGGCTCAACGTCTACAGCACCATTGCGAACAACCCGCCGGTGCTGGAGGGGTTGCGCGCGTTCCTCGGGTCGCTGTGGAACCACTCGGGATTGTCGGATCGACAGCGCGAGCTGGTCATCCTGGCCGCCTGCACGGAGATCGGGTCCGCCTACGAGTTCCAGCAGCACGTCCGCATCGGCAGGGATGCGGGCCTGACCGACGAGGAGATCGCGGCCGTCGCCCGCGACGACCGCGAGCCGTTCGCGGACGACGAGCGGGCGCTCCTCGCCTACGCCCGCGCCGTGATCCGTGGCCGCGTGACCGACGCGCTGCACGAGGCGGTGGTCGAACAGGTCGGCGCGGAGGCGACCGTCGGTGCCGCCGCCACCGCCGCCGGGTACGCGGCGCTGGGACGGGTGATCGACGCCCTCGGCGTCGAGATCGAGGAGGGTGACGAGTTCGTCGGGTGGGACCCGCGGTAGGCGCACACCGCAGCTGTCGTCGCACGCTCGACCAGCAGGCCGGGTGTTCGTCCCCGCCAGTGCTCCTCACGGCCCGGCTGGCGTCGATTTACAGCGGCTCGACCGCAAGGTGTACATCTCTCGCCAGAACCACCACCTGTGCCAGAACAACCACTCCTCGACAGAACAACCACTTGTGCTCGAACCGCCACCCGCGCCTGACGATTTATCCCGGTCCGAGCACTAGCGTCCATCGATGCCATCCGGTTCGGCCCCGAACGCGCTGTCGCCGGACGACCGGGCCCGCCTCGCGGCCCTCGAGTCCGCCGAGTCGCTGTCCGACCTGCTGGACGTCACCGGCGAGACGTCGATCCACGAGGCCTACTTCGCGGCCAAGCACGAGTGGGCCGACCTCAGGGATCGGGTGCTCCCGCCGGCGGAGCGGACCACGGAGCGCTTACCCGGCGACCACGTCGTCGTCGACGGGACCACCTTCTGGATCCACGGGATCACCCACGCGGACTCCGACCCCGAACGCCGCTTCCTCCGCGAGCACGTCCGCCGGTTCCTCGACGACGGGAGATCCGTCTACTGCGAACAGGGCATCAGGCCGATGTACTTCCGCGACATGGTGGAGGTCTGCGAGATCGACGACTACCGGTGGTCGATCGGCCAGTGCAAGCGGCTGGGGATCCACACTGGGCCAACCTCCGATGAATGTGCATCCGGGGAGGGGGTCGGTGAGTCGGTGACGCAGGTCGGGGGGTCCGAACATTCAGCGGACGCGGACGAGGGGCTCGTCGAGGACGTCCAGGCTGCCGCGACGCGCTTCCGCGAGGCCGCCTTCGAGCTGATCCACTCCGGGAGTGACCTCTACGGCGAGGAGTTCGAGCTGGCCCTCGGCGACGTGGCCTCCGACTTCCTCATGAGCCACGAGGACGTCGCCACGGGCAAGGATTTCGCGTCGTTCCGTCTCTCCAGGCGGGCTGCCGAGAACCCGGCGTTGCTCGGGGCGCTCCAGCGGTACTACAAGACCCAGTTCCTCCCGCAGCCGGTCGAACGCGAGTGGCTCCGTCGCCACGACCCGGAGCTCGAGTGCGTCTCCCACGCCCGCAACGAGCGGATGGCCGACTACGCGGTCTTCCACAACCAGGACGCCGAGACGGTCCACCTGATCGTCGGCGCCGCACACCAGCCGGGCCTCTGCTACTACCTCGCGGCCCACCGGGATGGGGAACGAAACGTCTCGGCGTTCGAGCTGGTCGAGTGAGGAGTCAGACCCGCGACGACCAGTTCGGCACGTTGACTGGCTCGTCCCGATAACTGTAGGGTCCCCGTCACCGACGTCCCTCAGCCCGTCGGATATCCCGCCCGTTCACTCCGCCGCGTCCGGGAGCGCGGTTGGCGGCAGGGACGATCGTGACCTTCGAACGGCGACTTGTTATACCCGGGACCGCAATCCATCCCCGTGAGCGACTCGAACGGTATCGGCCGCGAGTGGTGGAAGGAGGCGGTCGTCTACCAGATCTATCCGCGGAGCTTCAACGACTCGGACGGCGACGGCGTGGGCGACCTCCAGGGGATCGTCGAACGCCTCGACTACCTGGACGACCTCGGGGTCGACGCGGTGTGGCTGACGCCGGTCTACGACTCGCCCCTCGCCGACTACGGCTACGACGTCCGGGACTACCGGTCCATCCTGGACGAGTACGGCGACGTGGACGACTGGGAGCGGCTCCGCGACGGCCTCCACGACCGGGACATCGCCCTGATCATGGACCTGGTCGTCAACCACACCTCCGACGAGCACCGGTGGTTCCAGCGATCCCGACGCGGCGTCGAGCCGTACGCGGACTACTACGTCTGGCGGGAGGGCGATCCCGACGACCCGCCGAACAACTGGGAGTCGATCTTCGGGGGATCGGCGTGGAGCTACGACGAGGTCCGCGAGGCCCACTACCTCCACCTCTTCGACGAGAAGCAGCCCGACCTCGACTGGACGAACCCCGCGGTCCGCGCGGAGGTCCACGACCTGATGCGGTGGTGGCTCGATCGCGGCGTGGACGGGTTCCGGCTCGACGTCATCAACTTCATCTCCAAGGCCGAGGGTCTCCCGGACGGCGAGCCGGCCCCGGCGGCGACGGGGAGCGAGCACTTCATCAACGGCCCCCGGATGCACGAGTACCTCGCCGAACTCGACCGGGAGGTCCTCTCGAACGACGACGTCTTCACCATCGGCGAGATGCCGGGGACGTCCGTCGAGCAGGCCAGGGAGTACGTCGGGGAGGACGGCGTCCTCGACGTGGTGTTCCACTTCGAGCACATGGACCTCGACACCGGTGACGAGGGGCCGTGGGACGTCCGGGAGTGGGCCCTCGCCGAGCTCAAGGAGACGTTCACGCGCTGGCAGGAGGGGCTCTACCCCGATGGATGGAACGCCCTCTACCTCAACAACCACGACCAGCCGCGACTGGTCTCCCGGTTCGGCGACGAGGCCCACCGCGTCCGCTCGGCCACGATGCTCGCGACGTTCATCCACACGCTCCGCGGGACGCCGTTCGTCTACCAGGGCGAGGAGATCGGGATGACGAACGTCCCGTTCGAGCGCCCCGAGGCGTTCGCCGACGTGGAGACGCGCAACTACATCGAACGGGCGCTCGAACGCGACGACGTCGAGGGGTTCGACGACATCGCCGAGGCGGTCCGGTACGGGAGCCGCGACAACGCCCGGACGCCGATGCAGTGGTCGGACGCCCCGGAGGCCGGGTTCACGACGGGCGTGCCCTGGCTCAGGGTCAACCCGAACTACACGGAGATCAACGTGGAAGCCGCACGGAGGGACCCAGACTCGGTCTGGCACTACTATCGACGGGTGCTGGCACTCCGACGGGAACACCCCGTCCTGGTCTACGGCCGGTACGAGCTGCTCCTCGCCGAGCACCCCGACGTCTACGCCTACCTCCGGACGCTCGACGGGGCGCTCGATGGCACGCTCGACGACGACGGCGAACACCGTCGAGGGGCGAGACAGGTCCTCGTCGTCCTCAACTTCTCGGACGGGGCCTCCACGGTCGCGATCGACGACGAAGTTCCGTCGGAACAGACGGAGCTCCTGTTGGGGAACTACGAGCGAGCGGACGAAGACCGCGGTCCGCAGCCCGGTCCCGGCGATGGTTCGCTCGATCTCGGGCCCTACGAGGCTCGCGTGTATCGGCTCGACTGACGGACGTTTCGTCACAAGCTGACGGTCCTCTCGACACGGGCTGGGCCGTCTCGACACGGCCGGGGACAGTCTGGTGTTCGGAACGACCCTCGCATCGCTCGGACGGTCCCCGATCGATCACGGCTCCCGAATCTCGAACCAGCCGTAGCCGTACTGCTCGAGGTCGACCGACGTCGGACCGTCGGCGGGCGAACGGACGTCCGGATCGCCGAAGAGGGGATGCAGGGACTCGTCGCCGCCGGTGAGGTCGACGGCCACCCGCCGGTCCTCGTCCGAGAGGTTGTGGACGAAGGCGGCGGCGTCGCGCGGGCCGTCGACCCGGTGGGCGAACACCGCGTCGTCGTTCGTCTCGAGCGGTTCGTACCGTCCGCTGCCGATGGCGTGGGTCTCCTTGCGCACCGCGATGAGCCGCTCCATCCACGCGAGCAGCGAGTCCGGGTCGGCTCGCTGGTCGGCCACGTTCACCTCCTGGTACCGGAACGGTCCGTCGTCGACGACCGGTGCGACGAGGTCGTCGGCGTCGGCGGTCGAGAAGCCGGCGTTCGGCCGGTCGTCCCACTGCATCGGCGTCCGGACCGACTGCCGACCCGGCAGCGACGGGTCGTCGCCCATCCCGATCTCGTCGCCGTAGAGGAGGATCGGTGTGCCCGGGAGCGAGAAGAGGAGGCTGTAGGCCAGCTCCAGCCGGCGACGGTCGCCGTCGACCATCGGGGCCAGGCGCCGCCTGATCCCCCTGCCGTAGATGCGCATCTCCTCCTCGGGCGCGAACCGGTCGAACACCTCCCGCTGGAGCGCCGTGGGGAGGCGACCGATGTTGAGCTCGTCGTAGTTCCGCAGGAAGTTCGCGAAGTTCCCGGAGGTGTCGTGGGGGATACGGTCGAGCCCCTCGGCCAGCGGTGCCGCGCGCCCGGTCGCGAGGGCGGCGATCAGGTGGGCGTTGAGGACGAAGTTCATCAGGAGATCCATCTCGTCGCCGCGGTTGGCACCGCGACGTCCCTCCCGTTCCCCCCTCCTCGGTCCCTTCTCCTCCCCCTTCCCCTCCCCCTCACCCGCATC
>SLIW01000099.1 GCA_007135435.1 Natronomonas sp. | reverse complement strand
GACGAGACGGGAGGAGCCCCGCCTGCGGGGTATCCGGTTCGGCGACCTCGTGCATAGGTTCAGTCAGGGGTCACGTTTCCTATCGATTCCTCCCAGCGTGGTGGGGACCTATTTAATCGGTACCGGCTGTATGTGTCGGGCCTATACCTCCCAAATCCCGTGACAGATCGATGATTTTGCTGGTCTTCGTACAGGAATCGGGGCTCGTCCGTAGTGCAGGCATCGACACGTCGGGTGGGCCTGCCGTGGCGCGAGATGGGCCGTCCGCGGTCCTGGACCGGCCTGGCTACCGAACGTAAGCGGCGACTTGCTGGAAAAAATGTGGAAGTGCTCCGTCGGGGATTTGAACCCCGGTCCTTGCCTCGAGAGGGCAAGATGATTGGCCGGACTACACCAACAGAGCGTGCAGTACGACGTACCAACGTAGGACGTATAACGATTGCGCTTCACCCCCGGCGTGCGGTGGTTTCACAGCCCTACGCACCAGTTCAGGACCACCGGTACCAGGACTCTCTCGAACGGGATGCCCCTCCCTCCACCCGGTCAACACCCGCACCGCCAGCTCCCTCACGGATCTGCACTCGACCGGAGCCTCGCGACGCGGGACTCGATCGCAGGGTGCGTCGAGAGCAGGCGGTAGAGCGGGTGGGGGTCGGGGAGCGCTCCGTCGGTGGGGAGCAACCCCTGGAGCCGGAGCCGCTCGGTCATCGCCGCGTGGACCGTCTCGAGTCCGCTGGCCAGAGCCTCGGGGTCGCCCGTAACCTCCACCGTCCTGGCGTCTGCGGCGTACTCGCGGCGGCGCGACCTAGCCAGGAGGACGAACGTGACGAACGCCCGACGCATGTCTGGTCGGTCGTACCTGCGACCCGACCGTCGTCAAGGTGGCGGTCGTCGCGTGGGCGTGGTCACGACTGTCCGATGATCGCGGGTCGGATCCTGGTCTCTCCGTGCCCGTGAAGATGCGGTCTTTTGGCTCGCCCCGAGCACCGGTAAGTACCTATTACTGGCCGTTACGGACGTCGTATCCGCAGAAAACGCCGCCTTGACCGTCCGCCGACTCGTTCCAGGGTGCCCTCGTTTCTGGCGGCGGTCGAGAAACCGTAGACGGTCGGGTGGATTAAAACTGTCGCTTACTGGATGACAGATTACTCCTACCCTGCCGACAGGGAACGAAACCGCCGCGTCCCCAGGTCGACGGCTACCCATCGGTGCTGCCCCACGAACGTCGGCGAAACGCCGGTTCACTCCGGGATCGAAACGGTTCCCCTCCTGACGAGACGGTCAGGAACGCGTCGAGCGAAATCGACCCCTACCGTGGCCGATCAGGATCCGCAGGCCGGGTTCACTCGTCGGACGACGGGACCGGAAAGTGCTTCTTACTCGGTGGATGGACGATCGAGCCGTGATGCTGCGGCCCCGTACCACTCACTCATCGTCGAAGGGTGAGCCTGCGGCGTCCGGCTCGTGGCCTGCCAGCGAGACGATGTTCTCGCGGCCGACGCGAAGCTTCGAGATGGTCCCCTCGTCCTCCATGTCGGACAGCAGCATGGAGACCTTCGACTTCGACCAGCCCGTCTCGTCGACGATGTTGACCTGCTTCATGCGGCCCCCGTTCGACTCGAGGAGGTTCACCACCCGCTCCTCGTCCGAGAGGAGCTCCTCCTCGGACACGGCGACCGAGGGTGCCGCGCCGGCGTCGACATCCGCCCCCGCCGTCCGGCCGCCCGTACCCGGGCCTGCGTGGTCGGCACCGACGCCGGTGCCCGCCGAGCCGCCATCCCTGGAGAAGGTCCCGTTCCGGTAGGCGACTGCCGCCCCGAACACGATGATCAGCGCCGCCGCCAGCGCGCCGAGCGGTAGCAGCCAGCCGGGGTCGCCCTCCACCGGTGCCGGCGACGGGGTCGGTGTCGTCGTGTCGTCGTCGACGCCGATCGCCTCCGCGTCGACCAGGACGACCCGTGGCCGGTTGTCCGTGAACGATCGCTCGCCCTCCCAGGTCACCGAGGAGCTCTCGGCGAGGGATTCGCTGGAGAGCTCGGCGTCCTCCGGGTCGACGCTCTGGAACGCGAGCCCCGGGCCCGCCCGGAAGACGAGGCGCTGGTCGGAGCCGACGTAGAGGCCGTCCTCGAAGACGTCGCCGACCACGACGCGGTCGTCGTCGTCCACCTCCGCGAACCCCTCCCAGCGGAACGACATCTCGACCACCGCGAGGTCGTCCTCGAAGCCCTCCGTGCCGGCCGTCCGGTTGAAGCCCTCGGCGGTCATCTCCCGGCCGGTGGCGTCCGCACCAGCCGCGGCCAGCGCCGTCGCCCGGTCCTGGAAGGCGGTGTACATCTCCGTCTCCTCCTCGATGAACTCCTCGGCGAACGCCTCGAAGTTCTCCCGCTCCTCGTCGTCGGCCAGGCCGCGCTCGTAGCGGAACAGCCACTCCGCTGACCCGTTCTCGTAGACCGTCACGCGGAAGATAGTCCGGTCGGCCTCGAAGTCGTCGGCCTGTGCGGCCGTGGTTTCGAAGGCGGTGGCGTCATCTTCGCCACCCGCGGCCCCGAAAGTTCCGAGCGTGTCGTGGGTGTCGAGAGTGTCGAGAGTGTCGAGGGTATCGAGAGTGTCGAGGGTATCGAGAGTGTCGAGGGTATCGAGAGTGTCGAGGGTATCGAGAGTGTCGGGGGTGACCACTTGTGGGTCCATCTGTGCGTCACCCGCTGTCGGGTCGTCCATCCCGGAGAAGGCCCCGGCGGCCGGGACCACGACGCCCATCGCGCCCACCGCCGCGAGGGCTACCAGCGAGCAGACGAGGAGACTCGCGATGGTCGGGGCGGCCCACCCTCCTCGGGACGGTACCATCAGTATTCAACCCACAGCGGCCGGATTATAAAACCCCTGTGCCTCGACGTGGCCGGGCCAACCCGACGCCTGTGGTCCTCCGCCGTCACCGGTCGCTGCCACCGATCTCGGCGTATCCGAGGAACATCCTCGGGGGCTCTCGGGTGGCCGCACAGTCGGGGATGTTTATACCGCCCGGCCCTGATACCCCGGGCATGTCAGACGATCACGCCGCGGACGATCGGGACCCGGATTCGGGTGAGGTCCCCCCCGATGGAGTGAGGGAACCAGGGGAGTCGACCGATCCAGCCCCGGACCCCGACTCTGACCCCGCACCGGAATCGGAACCGCGACCCGAACCCGGGCCCGAATCGGGTACCGAACCGGCAGATTACGGCGCCGAGACCGCGCCGTGGCCGTCAGACTGGAGCGAGCAATCGGACCGGCGGGCTGACAGAACGCGGGAGGGTCCCGGCCCGCCTTCAGATCCCCCAGACCGCCACCGGCCGGTCGAGGAACCGGGCCCCAGGGACGCTTCGGACACCCTCATGAACGCCCTGATCGGCGGCGTCGTCACGTTCATCACGGCGTTCTTCGTCCCCTTCTCGCCCGTCCTCGGCGGGGCGATAGCGGGGTACCTCGAGGGCAGCGACGGCGACTCGGGGCTCAAGGTCGGTGCGCTCTCAGGGGCCATCGCCCTCATCCCGCTCCTCCTGATCGTTCCCATCCTGCTGTTCTTCTTCCTGCTCGACCCGTTCGCCGGCGTGCTGATCCTCGTGATCGCCGGATTCGTCGTGGCGTTCCTCGCGGTCTACACGATCGGCCTCGGCGCGCTCGGAGGAGTCTTGGGGGTCTACCTCGAGCGCGAGCTGTGAGCGACGAGGATTGGTACGTCGGTACAGCCAACGGGGAGCTGTCGGCCCCTGCCGGCGGCGCTTTTGATCCCGTTCGCACCCGCTCTCGGCAATGCGGTCGCCGGCTGTCTAGAAGGTGGCGATAGCGCCGCCGGGCTGACGGTCGGGACTATCGCGTAACTGCTCGCGACCATCCCGCTCGTGCTCCTGCTCCTCCTCGTCTTGTTCTTCGTCCCGGTCATGGTCCCCTCACCGCCCACGGGTATCGACTTCGGCATCCTCGTGATCGCGTTGATGGAGATGTTCCTGAGCGTCGATGTCGTCGGGTCGAGCGCGCTCGGAGGGCTCCTCGGTGCGTACCTCACGTGAGAGTGGTGACGGTGTTCGCCCGGCTCCCGCGTCCTCCATTCTTGGGGGACCTTGATTCGGATGATTCTCTCGAAACCGTCGCAAGCTGGGTGAAATCCTGGTAAGGGGTCTCGCCTGATACCGTGTTCTCTCGTGGGCCGCACCTCACCGCCGGTACGTGACGAAGACCAGGTCGTCGTCCGTCTCCCGGGCCACCACCTCCCATTCGGGACCGATCTCCGGGAACCGGGTGTCCCCGTCGGGCGTCTCGGGGATCCGCGTGATGACGAGCTCGTCGGCCGAATCCATGAACGCGTCGTAGACCGTCGCCCCACCGACGACGTAGACGGTCTCGAGATCGTCCTCGAGCGACGCCTCGGCGAGCTCGAGCGCCTCGTCGACGTCGTGGGCGTGGACGGCGCCGTCCGGGAGGTCGAGCGACGACCGCCGCGAGAGGACCACGTTCGTCCGTCCGGGTAACGGCCCACCCAGCCGTCGCTCGATCGACTCGTAGGTCCGCCGACCCATGACGACGGGGTGGCCCATCGTGGTCTGCTTGAAGTGCCGGAGGTCGGCGGGGTAGTGCCACGGCATCCCACCGTCCGCGCCGATGACGCCGTTTTCGGCGACGGCGGCGACGAGCGAGACCTTCATTCGGCGACCGCGAACGTCAGCCCCGGCGCGGCCTCGTAGTCGTGCAGCTGGACGTCGTCGTAGGTGAGCTCGTCCAGCGGCCTGTCCGCGACCTCGATGCGCGGGCGCGGGCGCGGTTCGCGCGAGAGCTGCGTCAGCAGCCCAGGGACGTGGTCGTACCCATCGCCGGCGTCGTCCTCGGAGGGCGTCACGTCCTCGAGCCACTCGCGGACCTCCACGTACTCCTCGGGATCCTGCACGCCGGCGAGCCGCTCCTGGAGGGCGGGCAGCTGCTCCGCGTACCACGCCCCTCGGTCGCCCTGACCACAGTAGACGTGGGCGTCGACGATGGTGTGTCCGAACGAGCCGACCGTGAAGTCCGTGCGGTTGGCCACGGCGTGGGCCAGCAGCG
>SLIW01000278.1 GCA_007135435.1 Natronomonas sp. | reverse complement strand
CGGCCTCGGCGGCTACGTCACCGGCCGGCCCCGCGAGGACGGCTTCATCCTGACCGCCGCCTCGGAGCTCATGGCGGTGCTCTGTCTCACCGACAGCATCGCCGACCTCAAGGAGCGGGTCGGTCGGATCATCGTCGCCTACGACGTCGACGGCGACCCGATCACCGTCGACGACATCGAGGCGACGGGCGCCGTCGCGCTCCTCCTCAAGGACGCGCTCAAGCCGAACGTCGTCCAGACCATCGAGGGGACCCCCGCGTTCGTCCACGGCGGCCCGTTCGCCAACATCGCCCACGGGACGAACTCGCTGATCGCCGACGACGTCGCCGCCCACCTCTCGGAGTACCTCGTCACCGAGGCCGGGTTCGGCTCGGACCTCGGCGCCGAGAAGTTCATGAACATCGTCTGCCGGTTCGGCGACATGGCGCCCGACGCGGTCACGCTGGTCGCGTCGATCCGGGCGCTCAAGTACCACGGCCAGGACATGTGGCCGCCCGACCTCGAGGCGCTCGAGGCGGAGGACGTCGAGGCCGTCCGCGGCGGCTTCGAGAACCTGGACAAGCACGTCCGGAACCTCCAGAAGTTCGGCGTCCCGGTCGTCGTGGCCCTCAACCGGTTCCCCGGTGACGCCGACGCCGAGGTTGAGGCGGTCCTCGAGCACTGCCGGTCGGACCTCGAGGTCCGCGTCGCGGAGTCGAACGTCTTCATGGAGGGGGGCGACGGCGGCCGGGACCTCGCGGAGACGCTCGTCTCCGCCGCCGATTCCGACTCGGAGTTCCGGCATCTCTACGACCTGGACTCGACGATCAAGGAGAAGATCGAGACCGTGGCGACCGAGATCTACGGCGCCGACGGCGTCGAGTACCACAGCGACGCCGAGGACGACATCGAGCGGCTCACCGACCACGGGTTCGACGACGTCCCGGTCTGCATGTCCAAGACGTTCCACTCGCTGAGCGACGACGCGAGCCTCAAGGGCGCCCCGGAGGGCTGGATGCTCGAGGTCAACGAGGTCTACCCGTCGGCGGGCGCCGGCTTCCTCGTCGCCCTCACCGCCGACGTGCTCACCCTCCCCGGCCTCCCCTCCGAGCCCGCCGCGGCGAACATGGACGTCGACGACGACGGGAACGTCACCGGGCTGTTCTAGCGACGGTCCGGCGGATCCGCCTGCTGTTCGGTCGGCTCAGTGGTCTCCTGATTCTCGGCTGGACGGCCGACAGCCGGCGTCAGGAGTGTCGCAGTCCGGGTACGGTTCCGGTTACGGATCCGGTTCCGATTCCGGCGGGACCTGGGGCCCCAACTAGACCGAGGGGATCTCCCCGGACTCGCGGTACCAGCGCACCCACAGCGCGCGGTAGACCGTCCAGAGGTCCGCGTCGCAGTCGTCGGCGATCCTCACGCAGGTATCCAGGTACCTGCGGTAGTCGTCTGCCGTGGGCCCATCGGCCGATGGCCCGTCGTCCGGGGGCCCGTCGGCCGTGGGGCCGTCGGCCGTGGACTCGTCGGGGTACGGTCCGTCGATCACACCGACGTCCTGGAGGACGCTCCATTCCACCGGGCTCATCACGAGGTACGCAGTGGGTTCGAGGAACTGCAGGAAGGCGCTCGCCACGGAGACGTCGACACCTGTCAGGTCATCCAACTGGTCGAGTTTCGCGGCCGTCGACTCGGCCTCCAGCGCGCCCGCGATCGCCGCGTGGACGTCCTCGTAGTCGTTCTCGCCGAACGCGGACTCCGCCGCGCGACGGTCGGCATCGGGGTACGCCCCGAGGAACCGCCTGAAGTACCACTGGACGACCCACTCGGCGTCCCGCCAGCCGTAGTCGCCGCTCGCGAACGTGGTCGGGAGCACCTCGAGGTGCTCGGACTCGACGCTGGCGAGCGGCTGGAGGTCAGGGTACGCGGCCGCCAGACCCGCGACGGTCTCCGGAGTCAGGTCCATCCCTGTCGGTGGTATCCGGTCCGGAAGCGTGAACGTTTCCCCCTGGACAGGTCGCGGTCGACGACGTGAGCGTCCCCGAACGTCGGCCGCAGACCGTCCCCGGCAGATCTCGATGACGGCGGTCGACCAGCACCGAAGCCGATCACCCCAGCACCGCGTGTCCCGTCGGTCGATACCGGGTGTACCGACCCCCGCTTCTGAAAGAGCCTCCACCAACGACGATCGGGAGTCAGCGGCGATCCTCGACATAAACCGCTTATAAATACCCGATGAGTATCGGGTGTTCCTCCGGTTCGAGCACCTCCGTTGCGGGGTCTATGAACGCTACGCGGACGGTCGGACGATTTGGAGCGGCGGCGGTTCGGGCGCCTCGACGAGCCCCATGCGACTACCTCGACGAGCACCTCCACGACTATCCGACGAGCACATCCACGGCTACCCCCACGAGCACATCGACGACTACCCAGACGAGCACCTCGACGACCCGGTGGGAGAAACTTTGATTGCCGTCCGGGCGCATCTCTCCATGTTAGACGCGACACCGGCGGACTCCAGAGGACACCATTATGTCAGGCAACGAGGACGAAGCGGTCAAGACGATCTGCCCGTACTGCGGCGTCGGGTGCGGCATCAAGGTACAGCCAGGCGAGGAGCCCGGGGACATGCGGTTCATGCCGTGGGCCGAGGCCCCCGTCAACGAGGGCCGGATCTGCATCAAGGGTGGCGCGGCGACGGAGGTCGTCGGCCACGAGGACCAGCTGACCGACCCGCTGATCCGCGAGGACGGCGAGTTCAGGGAGGCCTCCTGGGAGGAGGCGTACTCGTACGTCGTCGACGAGATGGAGCGCGTCCGGGAGACCTACGAGCCGGACGCGATGGGCTTCTTCGGCTCCTCGAAGGTGATGAACGAGGAGAACTACCTCCTGCAGAAGCTCGCGCGGCGCTACGGCACGAACAACGTGGACAACTGCACGCGGATGTGCCACGCATCGACGGTGTGGGCGCTCCGGACGAGCCTCGGCGCCGGCGCGATGACCAACAGCATGGCTGACCTCCGGGAGGCCGCCGACGTCTTCTGGATCCATGGCGCCAACCCCGGCGAACAGCACCCCATTGCCAACAGCCAGTACTTCCGGCAGGCGGTCCTGGAGGGCGCGACCGTCATCCAGGTCGACCCCCACGCGAACAAGACGACCCGGTCGTTCAAGATCGACGAGACCGACCGGCACATGCACCTCCAGGTCGAGCCCGGCACCGACATCCCCCTCCTGAACGTGGTCATCAAGACGATCCTCGAGCGACACGAGAAAGAGCCCGAGGCGGGCTGGATCGACGAGGCGTTCGTCGAGGCACGGACCGAGGGCTTCGACCACCTCGTCGAGACCCTGGAGGACTTCGACAAGGAGGCCGCCGCGGAGACCTGCGGCGTCCCCCTCGAGGACATCGAGTTGGCCGCCGAGAAGTACGCCACGGCGGACAACGCCGCCATCTTCACGGGGATGGGGATGAGCCAGCACACCTGCGGCGTCGACAACGTCCAGAACGAGATCAACCTCGCGCTGATCACCGGGAACGTCGGCCGCCCCGGCACGGGCGTCAACCCGCTGCGCGGCCAGAACAACGTCCAGGGCACCTGCGACGTCGGGGCGATGCCGAACGTCCTCCCGGGCTACCAGCTGGTCGACGACGACGAGGCCCGCGAGAGCGTCGAGGAGGTGTGGGGCTTCGAGATCCCGCCCGAGCCCGGCCTGACGAACGTCGAGATCTCCCACGCCATCGGCGACTCCATCCACGGCCTCTACGTCATGGGCGAGAACCCCGTGATGAGCGAGCCCGACGGCAACCGCGTCGAGGAGCGGCTCCAGGAGCTCGAGTTCATGGTCGTCCAGGACATCTTCCTGACCGAGACCGCCCAGTTCGCCGACGTCGTCCTCCCGGCGACGACCTGGGCAGAGCGCGGCGGGACGGTCACCAACACCGACCGCCGCGTGCAGCGGATGCGCGGGGTCCACAAGGTCCACGAGAACACGAAGCACGACCTCGAGATCGTCTCCGAGGTGGGCACCCGGCTGTTCGGCGAGGACGCCGGGTTCGACTTCGAGGACCCCGAGGCGGTCTTCGAGGAGCTCAGGCAGGTCTGTCCGAGCTACCACGGGATGACCTACGACGCGCTCGGCGAGGAGGGGCTCCACTGGCCCTGCTACGAGGAGGGCGACGAGGGCGACCCGTACCTGTACGAGGAGTCGTTCGACACCGAGAGCGGCCTCGGGCAGATCGAGGGGGTCACCCACCAGCCGCCGAAGGAGGTCCCCGACGACGAGTACCCGCTGATCCTCACGACCGCCCGCCTCGAGGAACACTACAACACCGGGACGATGAGCCGGCGCTCGCCGACGCTGAACCGCCAGCACCCGGAGAACTTCGTCGACGTCCACCCGGCCGACGCCGAGCGGTACGGGATCGAGGACGGCGACTACGTGCGGATCTCCTCGCGACGCGGCGAGATCACCGTCCAGGCCCAGGTCACCGAGGCCATCAAGGAGGGCGTCATCTGGACGACGCCCCACTTCGCGGCCGCGTCCGCGAACCGCCTGACCAACGACGTCCTCGACGAGCGGGCGAAGATCCCCGAGTACAAGGCCGCCGCCGCGGAGATCCAGGTCGGCGTGGAGCCCGTGGACGGGCCGGAGCCCGCCGACGACTGATCCGGCCCCGTGACCAATCGATCCGGCTGACTGCCGACACGGACGCCCGTGGGCTGACCGGCAGGAGCTTGATGGAGCCCAGAATCTCGTGAAAGCCCAGAATCTCGTGAACGTATAAGGCGAACGGACGCGAGGGTCCCCTCACCGATGGAGTTGACGTCCGAACGGCTGGGGAGGCTCGGGACGGCCGGTATCGTTGCTTTCGGCCTGCTGGCGATCGTCACGCTCCTCCGGAGGGAGTACATGATCGCCGGGACCAGCCTCCTGTTCCTCAGCTTCTCCATCTACCTCCGCGAGACCTACGGGTGAGCCGCTGGGGTGGTCGCCCCGGCGGTCATCGGCCGCCCGCGAGCACCACCGGCCCGGGCCGGGCCGGGCCGCCCGACGCTCGAACCACATCGTGACGATAACTAGATATATCTGCCG
>SLIW01000519.1 GCA_007135435.1 Natronomonas sp. | reverse complement strand
TGTCCTCTTACCCACGCTGAACGAAGCCGAAACGATCGGGGAGGTAATCGATGGGTTTCGGGCCGAAGGTTTCGAGAATATTCTCGTTATGGACGGCGATTCCGACGACGGTACCCAAGCGATAGCGAAAGAACACGGCGCGCGTGTACTGATCCAATCAGGGCGCGGGAAGGGCCAAGCCGTTCGGGAGGCCGTTAACGCGGTCGAATCGCCGTATATACTGATGGCGGACGGCGACGGGACGTACCGACCGTCCGACGCGGGAACGATGCTCGATCCGGTCGTTAGCGGGCGAGCGGAACACGTCATCGGAAACCGGTTCGCGGACATGGAACCGGGGGCGATGACGCGGTTGAACGCCGCGGGCAACGTCCTCATCAACCGCCTGTTCGCGACCGTCCACGGCCGCGACCTCGGGGACATCCTCTCGGGGTACCGGGCGTTCACCCGCGAGTCGTTCGAGCGGTTCGCCCTCGGCGCCGACGGGTTCGGCATCGAGACCGAGCTCGCGGTCGAGTGCGTCAGACAGGGGGTGCCGACGGCGGTCGTCCCCATCCGCTACGAGGCCCGGCCCGGGGGATCGGAGACGAACCTCCACCCGTTCAGGGACGGTGGACGGATCCTCCTGACCCTCTACACCCTGGCGAAGACGAACAACCCGATCTTCTACTTCGGGAGCGTGGCGGCCGTGGGGACGGGCCTGGGGCTGGGTCTGGCTGTGTTCGTCGGCTACCGCTACGTCGTCCACGGGGTCTCACACGAGGTCGTCGCCCTCCTGTCGGCGTTCTTCATCCTCCTGTCGGTCCAGCTGTTCATGTTCGGGGTGCTCACCGACATCATCGTCTCGGTGAACCGCGAGCAGACGCGGCGACTGGAGGAGGTGTCCGACCGACTCCGGGACCTGGAGGAGTAGACGATCACCCGGACGCACGGCGACCACGTGGACCCACGGCGACCACGTGGACCCACGGGAGGGAGACGGCGAGCGATCCGAACCACCGATCGAGCCGCTCAGAAGGGCAACAGCGAGCGGAGCCGCCCGACGACGGTGTTGCTGGCGTGGGCCCGACGCGCCTCGAAGACGTGGTGGAGCTCGTTCATAAGCTGCTGTCGATTGTCGAACTCCTGGCCCTCGGCCTCCTCGAGCGCGGCGTCGAACGGCATCTCGTTGCCCTTGGCGTCGTAGGGGACGGACGTCCCGCCGAGGGCGTCCAGCAGCTCCTCGCGCGTCGCCGGGAAGGTGACGCCGGCGCGGTCGAGGCGTTCGCCGAGCGCCGCGATCCCGAACGCGACGGCCTCGGGCTCCTCGTCGTCGCCTCGCTGCGGTGGCCGGACTCCCATCGTCGTCCGATTGGAGCCACTCCCCCCTAAAGTCTCCCGACTCGCCCCGGCGGATCGACGACCCTGACGGGCGAGGCGACCTACCGAGCGAATGCCTCCGGAATCGCGGCACCTGCGAGCCGGGAGGTCCCCGTGCGATCCGGTGGACAAGGCCTATCGCCACGCGAACCGTGGGACGAGCCGTGACCGAGTACACCACGGTTTCGATCCCGAAGGAGCTCGCCGAGCGCGTCGAGGAGACCATCGAGGGGACGAGCTTCTCGTCCACCAGCGACCTGGTCAAGTTCCTGCTCCGGAGCATCGTCATCCAGCACCAGCGGAAGGGCAAGTTGACCGAGGCCGAGTTCGACGAGATCGCCGCCCAGCTCCGCGACCTGGGTTACCTGGAGTAGGCCGTCCGGATCCCGGCTCGACCGTCGTCGTCGCCGCACGGCGACGGGCGTGGACGACGACGGGCGCGGACGACGACGGGCGCGGACGGCGACAGGCTCGGACGACGACGGGGGCGGACGACGACTGGCGTGGACGATGACGGGCGCGGACGACGATAGGTGAGGACGACGACGGGGGCGGGCGTCGCTTACACAGCGTCGTCGTCCAGCTTCCCGGGCGGTGGCGCGGCGTCGACCACGTCGTAGCGGACCTCCGTGCCGCCGCGGTCGAAGGCGGCGACGTCCTCCTCGCTGTAGGGTGGGACGGCGACGAAGACGACCTGGTGGAGGGTGTCGGCCTTGGTGAGCGCGAGCATCCCGTCGGGGTGGGAGACGAACCGCCCTGCGGCCCCCGGCGTCGAGAGGTCCATCCCGAACACCGCCGCCACGGACCCACCAGTGTCCGGGAGGTACATGTCGGTGTAGACGACCGCCTCTGGGGGCAGATCCGCGTCGAGCTCGGCCCCGTCGGTCACCGCGAGTGCGACGGTGACCGACTCGGGGTCGCGGTCGTCGGCGAGCTCGAGCAGCGCGGTCAGCAGGCCGCGCGTGATGTACACCACGGCGAGCAGTAGGAGCCCTCGACCTATAACGTCCACGAGTGGTCCCGGTGGGTGAAACCGAGGAGATTCGATCCGAGTCCCCATAAATCGTGTGCCACAAATTATTTATATCGAACAATGATTGTAATTACTGTCATGTCCCACGAAAACATGAGCGAGTTCCTGGCCCGACACCCGAAGATGACCGGCGTCCTGTTCACCGCCCTGCTCCTGCTGTCGCAGGCGGGAACAGTCCTCGCCGACGGCGGTCAGGCCTACTTCGGGCCCTGAGGTTCGGCCATCGCGGTACCGGCATTCCTCCCGACGATCCCTTCCATGGTGACGAGCGGCGGCTCTGTCACTCGTCGATGCCAACGTCACGTGTCACCCGTCCCACTCGTCGAGCACTCGCCTCGCGCCGAGCACACGACTCGCGCCGAGCACACGACTCGGGGCGAGTACTCGACTCGGGCGTCCGCCCCGAACCAGCCTACTGGCCCATGCCGTAGAATTCATCGGTCGATCCACGCCCACGTCGTTCACGACGCCCACGACGCCCACAACGCCCACGACGCCCACGACGTCCACGACGTCCACCACCGCAGCGTCCCAGACCGGGGCGGCTCACCCGAGTTCCTTCGAGATGGCCTCGGCCTTCAGGACCACGAAGCCGCTCACGATGAGGAGGAAGCCGGCGACCATCCCGGGCGTCAGCGACTCGGCGAAGATGGCGACGCCCCCGGCCGTCGCGACGATGGGGACGGCGTAGGAGACGAGGTTGATCTCGAGGGGGCCGAGCCGCTCGAGCATCGTGAAGTAGACCACGAACGCGAGCGCGCTCGCGAACACCGCCAGGTACACGACGGCGACCACGGCGGCGAGCGACGGGGCGACGTCCCCCGGTCGCTCCCCGATGGCGAGGCTCCCTCCGTGGAGGAACACCCCTCCGACGATCATCGCCCAGCTCGTCATCGGGGCGATACCGACCGTCGGCGAGCGGGTGCGGAGGAGGACGCTCCCGAACGCGACGCTCGTCGCCGCGGCGACGACGAAGGCCGTCCCGACGACCTCCGCGGCGAGCAGGTTCGCGGGGTCCGGCTGGGCGATGACGGCCACCCCGACGAACCCGATGACGACGCCTGCGACGCGCCGGGCCGTGATCGGCTCGACCGGCAGGAGCACCGCGGCGAAGCCGGTGGTCAGGATCGGGATGAGCCCGTAGAGGATCGCCGCGACGCCGCTGGGGACCGTCTGCTGGCCGACGAACAGAAGGCTGTTCCCCGCGACTAGGAACGTGGCGGCGACGAGGATGGCGACGACGTCCTCCCGCGTCCGCGGGCGCCAGCGCGCGCCACGGACGACGAGGAACCCCAGTAGCAGGACCCCGGCGACGTCGTACCGGAGCGCGGCGAACAGCAGCGGTGGGAGCGACTCGAGGCCAGCCCGGATCGCCGGGAACGACATCCCCCACAGCACCGCGAGGGTGACGAACATGCCGAGGTCGCGCCCGCGGCTCACGCGCCGACCCCCCGGTCGCCCCGCTCACGGGGGATCCCGACCCGGTCGAGACGAACGGTCGTCGGTTGCACGTGCAGGTGGGCGGTCGACCGTTGGACGGGCGGACGAGCGATCGTCCACGGCACGGGTAGACGTTCGGGAACCGGTCGCACCTCCCGGGCCGTGGCTCGGTCTCGTCCGCTCATCGATCGACGTAGGCGAGGGCGAGGTAGGCGGTGAAGAGACAGAGCGGGACGGCGATCACGGCGAGCATCGCGAGGAAGATACGCACGCCGGACGGGTCCAGAGTGACCTCTGCGACGGGAACCGACCGGGGGAGCATCGGGGCGGCGAGCGCCAGTCCGAGGAGGGCCCCGACGGCGAGCGAGAGGCCGATCCCGACGGGATCGCGCGTGCGTTCGTTCACGCCGGAGCTTGGTGACGGGGGCATGAATATCTACCCGAGGGTGGCCGCGGACAGGAGGACGAGCAGGCCGGAGCCGAGCGCCGACGCGGAGCCCAGCAGCGCGATGGCACAGCCCAGGGGTCGCCGCTCCCGGGCGAGTCGGCCGCAGACGCCGGTGAACGCGACGCCTGCGAGGACCACGATCGAGAGCACGACGGGCCAGATGACCGCCGTCGTCGCCCCGGTGTTGGTGGCGAGCGCCGCGAGGAGGAGCCCGCTCGCGAACCCCGGGGCGCCGCCCAGGACCTCGACGGCGAACGCCGAGGCCACGGCCTCGAAGCCGACCGCCCCGACGACGAAGAGCCCGGCGCCCCCGAGCTCGACGAGCGCGTCGGTGTAGGCGAATCCGAGGAGGACGTAGCCGACGCCGGCCAGGAGGGCGGTACAGAGCGCGGCCAGGGGGATCCAGAGCAGGCGGATCGCCGCGGCCTCGCCGACGCCGCCCAGGTACGCCGCCGCGAGGACGACGGTGGCTGCCAGGCCGCTGGCGGCGAGGTAACGCTCGTCGACCGTGATGTCCCGGAGGGCTGCCAGGTAGGCGGCCCCGAGCCACGCGACGATCGCGAACCCGACGACGGTGGCGAGGACCGTCTCGGGGGTCGGCGCCGTCGTCAGCGGCGCCCACAGCCAGTAGCCCACGTAGGTGCCATCGCGGCTCGCCACCACTGCGAGCACTGCGGCCACGGTCCACGGCACGGCGGCGAGGACGGCGCGGGGCGAGACCGTGATCACGCCTGACTTGAGCGCGACAGCGGCGGCCACGAGCACCCCACCGAACGCCACCAGCGACTGCGTCGTCAC
>SLIW01000330.1 GCA_007135435.1 Natronomonas sp. | reverse complement strand
GGCCGCCGACATGGAGCGACTGACGGCGACGGGGAACGTCGGCGACCCGACCGAGGCGACCGTCCAGAAGGGGGAGCGGCTCCTCTCGGAGGCCGTCGAGAACGTCTGCGACCTGGTCGAGGCGCTCGAGGCCGGGCGGACGGACTAAGGTGGCGGGGCGACCTGCGGCGGAGCGACCTGCAACGGGGCGACCCACGACGAGAATCGTGCGAGTGGACGGGGGGTTACGCAACGCGTCGGGAGGGTACCAGCGGCTAACCGAGGAGTCGAGCGAGATCGCAGAGAAACGAGCCGGCCGAGCCGTGTCGAGCAGGTCTCGACGGCCGATCAGTAGACGTCGAAGACGGCCGGCCAGACGTCCGGCATGATGTAGACGAATATCATCGTCCAGAACCCGACCATCGCCGCGTAGTAGAACAGCGGGATCAGGTTCAGCCGGATGACGCGGCCCTCCTGGCCGACGAGGCCGACGGTCGCCAGCGCCGCGACCACGTTGTGGATGGCGACGAGGTTACCGATGGCGCCACCGACGGCCTGCGTGCCGACGATGATCTGGCTCGGGAGTCCGAGCTCGTGGGCGGCGGTGAACTGGAAGCCGCCGAAGGTGATGTTCGAGACCGTGTTCGAGCCGACCATCGCGGCCGCGAGCGCGCCGATGAGCGCGGCGATCGCCGGGTAGGCGAACCCGGTCGCGTTGGCGGTCGCGATCGCGAGGATCTCGATCATGCTGCCGGCGCCGGGCGCGCCCGGGGCCTGGCCGGACTGGATCATCACCTGGACCATCGCGATGACGAAGACCAGTGCGATGAACGGGGCGACCAGCTTCTCGGCGGCCTCGCCCCACGCCGCCTTCACCTGCTCGCCCGACATGTCGTAGATGGCGATGGCGATCAGCGCGCTGAGGATGAGCCAGAAGCCGGGGACGTTGACCCAGGCGATGCTGGCGTTCAGGTTCTCGTAGCCGAACATTCCGCTCCAGGCGATGACCATCCCCAGCGTGAACTCGCCGATCCCGGCGATGGCGAAGCTGACCCCGATTGCCGCGTCGTTGATCGTCTCCGAGATGGGATCGACGACCCGCGTGACGATCAGGAGGACGATGAGGATGATGTACGGCGACCACGCCTTCAGGAGCGACATGCTCGGGCCGTCGTCCCTGACACCGGGCGCGTCGACCTCCTCGCCTCCGGGCTCGATGGTCCCGACCCAGTGGGCGGGCCACTCCTCGCGCGGCGGGAAGTCCCACTCGTCGTCGGGCAGGAAGTAGCCACGCCGGAGCAGTGCGACGGTGATCGCGCCGCCCACCATCGAGCCGATGAGCGAGGGGAACTCCGCGGTGATGAACCACGCGGAGATCCAGTAGGGGATGGCGAAGGAGATCCCGGCGAACAGGCACAGCGGCCAGACGCTGAGCGCCGGCTGGATCGACCGCTCGCCCGGCGGGCTGAAGAAGTAGACGACCATCCCGACCGCGAACAGCGGCATCACGAAGCCTGCCAGCGCGTGGTAGGTCGCCGCCCACGCCGCGACGTTGTTCGAGTACTCGACGACGGTCATGCCGCCGTCGGCCACGATCTGGTCCTCGTAGATCCCGAGCGGGTCGCGGATGCCGATGATGATCGGCGTCCCGACCGCGCCGTACGTGACGGCGATGATGTGACCGATGATCGCCGCGATCACGGCCGCCAGCGCCGGGAAGCCGAGGGCGAGCAGCAGCGGTGCGACGACGGCCGCCGGTGTGCCGAAGCCGGCCGCCCCCTCGATGAACGTCGCGAGGAAGAACGCGAGCAGCACGATCTGCACCCGCCGGTCGTCGGAGATGGCGGTGAACCCCCGGTTGATGCGGTCGAACGCACCCGCTTGCATCAGCGTGTACAGGAGGACGAGCGCACCGAAGACGATCCAGAGGATCGACAGCGCCGTCATCACCCCGACGAACGTCGATCCCACGAGGTAGTCGGGCGGGTTGTTCCACCAGATGAACGCGACGGCCAGCGCCACGATCCACGCGATGGGCATCGCCCGCGTCGCCGGCCACAGCAGGCCGACGAGCAGCACCGCGACCACGACGAGCGGCAGCGCCGCGACGATGAGGTCGACTACCATGGTCGATCACCGGTAGCAATGCTCCGACCGCCTGACTGTAATTCTCTGGCACCCATAGGAAACAGGTTACGTGTGTTCACCAACTGCTAATAAACATATCGGCGTTCCGACTTTCTTCCCAGTTACCGGTGCCATAATTAAAACATTAACGATTTTTTGTTCGAAATATTGTCCGGTCCGTCGGCAGGTCCGTTCCCCCGGAGCCGAACGTGTTCGGGCGTTCGGCCACGGGGTCCACCCATCGTTCGACCCCCCGTGCCACCCACCGCGTCACCCATCGTACCTCCCTTTCATATGACCTGCCGCCCTCGGTACGGCAGACCGACAACCGAGGTCCGGGTTCGAATGTCAGATTCACGTGACGATGGGCACACGGAAGCCAGGGACGAACCGCACACGTATGCTCGGGAGGGAGACCCCGACGAGCGGCGGCGCACGACTCCGGCCGCACACGTCGGGGAGGGAGACCCGGCGGCCGACTCCCGCGCGAACTACGACTACCGCGACGACGAGGTCGACCGGCCCGGCCTCGTCGCCGATCTCGAGGAGCTGGTGGACGGCGACGTCCGCTTCGACTCGTACACCCGGTCGCTCTACGCCACCGACGCCAGCATCTACGAGGTGACCCCGGTCGGCGTGGTCTTCCCACGGTCGACGGCCGACGTCTCGGCGGTCGTCTCCTACTGCGCACAACGGGGGATCCCCGTCCTGCCCCGTGGTGGCGGCACCTCGCTGGCGGGCCAGACGGTCAACGAGGCGGTCGTCCTCGACCTCTCGCGGTACATGAACTCGGTCGTCGAGGTCGACCCCGACGCCCGGACCGCGACCGCCCAGTCCGGGATCTACCTCGGGACGCTCAACGAGGCGGTGGCGCCGCACGGGCTGAAGTTCGCCCCGGACCCCGCCTGGGGCGACAAGAGCGCCCTCGGGGGTGCCATCGGCAACAACTCCACAGGTGCCCACTCCCTGCAGTACGGCAAGACCGACGCGTACGTCGAGTCCTGCGAGGTCGTCCTCGCCGACGGGACGGTCACGACCGTCGGCGAGGTGGCCGTCGAGGACCTCCCCGAGCCGGCAGAGGGTGAGGACAGTGACGACGTGGACCTCGAGGCGAGGATCCTCGCCGAGGTCGCCCGGATCCTCGAGGAGGACGCCGATCTGATCGAGGATCGGTACCCGGACCTCAAGCGGAACGTCTCTGGGTACAACCTCGACTGGCTGGTCGAGGACGCCAGAGGCGCCGACCGCGACGTCGGCGAACCGGACGCCCCCGGCGGGACGGTCAACCTCGCGAAGCTGCTGTGCGGGAGCGAGGGCACCCTCGCCGTCGTCACCGAGGCGACCGTCTCGCTCGAGCCGATCCCCGAGACCAAGAGCATGGTGCTCCTGGCGTACGACTCGGTGCTCGACGCGATGGCCGACGTCTCGCCGATCGTCGACCACGACCCCGCCGCCCTGGAGGTGATCGACGACGTCATGCTGGAGCTCGCCCGCGAGACCGCCGAGTTCGCCCCGGTCGCCGCGATGCTCCCCGAGGGGACCGGCGCGGTGCTGATCGTCGAGTTCTACGCCGACGACGACGCCGACGGCGAGCGGAAGGTCGCGGACCTCCTGGCGGATCGCCTGCCGGGATACGAGCCGAGCGCCGAGCCGTCGTCCGATCACCCCACCGCCGACGTCGAACCGCGGGCGTTCGACGCCATCGAGGCCTACGACGCCGACAGCCGCGCGCAGATCTGGAAGCTCCGGAAGTCCGGCCTCCCGATCCTCCTGTCGCGGACGACCGACGAGAAGCACGTCGCGTTCATCGAGGACACCGCGGTCCCGCCGGAGAACCTCCCGGGCTTCGTCGCCGACTTCCAGGACGTCCTCGACGACCACGACACCTACGCGAGCTTCTACGCCCACGCCGGCCCCGGCGTGTTGCACATCCGCCCGCTGGTCAACACCAAGACCGCCGAGGGCCTCGCGTCGATGGCGTCCATCGCGGACGCCGCCACCGACCTCGTCATCGAGTACGGCGGCTCCGTGTCCGGCGAGCACGGCGACGGCCGCGCGCGGACCCAGTGGAACCGCAAGCTCTACGGCGACCAGCTCTGGGAGTCGTTCCAGCGGCTGAAGACCGCGTTCGACCCCGACTGGCTGCTCAACCCCGGACAGGTCGTCTTCCGCGACGAGTCGCCGACGGACATGACCGAGCACCACCGCTTCGGGCCCGATTACACCTTCGAGGCCGGCTTCGAACCCGCCCTCGAGTGGGACAACGACAACGGCTTCCAGGGCATGGTCGAGCTGTGCCACGGCTGCGGCGGCTGCCGCGGGCCCCAGACGACCACCGGCGGCGTCATGTGCCCCACCTTCCGGGCGTCCCGCGAGGAGATCACCTCGACGCGGGGGCGGGCGAACGCGCTCCGCGAGGCGATGAGCGGCGGGCTCGAGCCCGGCGAGGCGACGACCGACGAGTTCGTCGAGGAGGTGCTCGACCTCTGCATCGGGTGCAAGGGCTGCGCCATCGACTGCCCCAGCGAGGTCGACATGGCGAAGCTCAAGGCGGAGGTCACCCACGCCTACCACCAGCGCAACGGCGCCGGGGTCCGCGACCGCCTGTTCGCGAACGTCCACGAGCTCTCCCGAATCGGCAGCGCCCTCGCCCCGCTGTCCAACCTGTTCCCCAGGCTGCCGGGCGCCCGGACGCTGCTCGAGCGGACCGCCGGGATCGACGCCGGCCGACCGCTGCCCACCTTCCACCGGACCACGTTCCGCGACTGGTTCGAGGCGGAAGGCGGCGCCGCCGCCTCCGAGGACCGCGCCAGGGCGGCCGTCGAGGCGGGGAGTTCGGTCGGCGGTGATGAAGCCGGCAACGACGAAACCGGCAACGACGAGACCAGCAACGACGAGACCAGCAACGACGAGACCAGCAACGACGAGACCAGCAACGACGAGACCAGCAACGACGAGGCTGGCGAGGCGATCGACGACGCCGGGGG
>SLIW01000537.1 GCA_007135435.1 Natronomonas sp. | reverse complement strand
TCCTCGCCGTCGAAGACGATTCGTCCCTCCCAGGTCTCGATCAGCCCGAACAGCGCCTTCATCATCGTCGACTTGCCGGCGCCGTTCGGGCCGATGATGCTCACGATCTCGTCGGACTCGACCTCGATCGAGACGCCGTGCAGGATCTGTGCGTCGCCGTACCCGGACTCCACGTCCTCAGCTTCCAGTAGTACCATCGCTTATCAGCCTCCGAGATACGCGTCGATGACGCGCTCGTCCTCCCTGATGATCTCCGGGGAGCCCTCCGTCAGGACCTGCCCCTGGTCCATCACGATCACGGTGTCGCTGAGCCGCATGATGACGTCCATGTCGTGTTCGACGATGCAGAACGAGTATCCCTGATCGCGGAGCTCGAGGATCCGGTCCATGAGGTTCTCCCGCAGCGACGGGTTGACGCCCGCGACCGGCTCGTCCAGGAGGATCACGTCGGGGTCGACCATGAGGACCCGGCCGAGCTCCAGCAGCTTCCGCTGGCCGCCGCTGAGGTTGCCGGCGTACTCGTTGGTGAGGTGGGACAGCTCGAGGAGCTCGAGGACCTCGAACGCCCGGTCGCGGATCTCCTGTTCCTGGGCCGCGACCGCGTTCGGGCGGAACCACGTCTGGAAGAGGTTCTCGCCGCGCTGGTCGCTCGGCCCCAGCATCAGGTTCTCCATGACCGTCATCTCCTGGAGCTCGCGCGTGATCTGGAAGGTCCGGACCATGCCGTGTTCGGCGAGCCGGTGTGGTCGCTGTGGGCGCGACTCGAGGTACCGCTCGCGGACACCGCGCTGACCGTAGTAGAGGCCGGCACCGAACCCGAGGCCGACGACCGCGGCCCCGCCCAGTAGCGCCAGTGACGCCCCCGCCGCGCCGGCGAGGCTCGCACCGACGCCGCCGAAGGTGATCCCCGAGGCGGTCACCCAGACCCGATCTTCGGCCGCGCTCGGACGCATCAGCTCGCTCGTCGACCGTCCCCGGAACCGGACCTCGCCGCTGTCCGGCTGGAGGAACCCGCTCAGCAGGTTGAACGTCGTCGTCTTCCCCGCGCCGTTCGGCCCGATCAGGCCGGTGATCTTCGCCTCCTCGAGCTCGAAGGTCGCCCCGTCGACGGCGACGATGCCGCCGAAGGTCTTCCGGAGCTCCTCGACCTCCACGATGGCGTCGCCGCCCCGGTCGGATCCACCGTCCGGTCCCGCACCCGTCGCCGTCTCGACGCCGGACCCGCCGGACACGGCGGCATCGTCACCCGCATCCGCGTCGGCCTCCGTCGCCGTCTCCGAACCGGCCTCCGCCCCCTCGTCGAGTTCCGGGTTCCGGCTCGTCATCTGTCCGGCACCTCCACGACCTGCGGCTCCTCCTTCCAGAGCCCCGCCGGTCGGTAGTAGAGGACGAGGATCAACAGCAGCCCGATGATCGCGTTCCGCAGGATGGTGATCCGGCCGCCGATGCCGCCGGGGAACATCGCGGCGAGCTCGACGGTCCCGCGCACGAAGATCCAGTAGAGGGCCGCGCCGAGGATGACGCCCTTGTTGTTGCCCTTCCCGCCGAGGATGACGATGAGGAAGACGAAGAACGTCACCAGCGGGTGGAAGAGGGTGTAGCCGAGCGATCGGTAGTAGATTGCGGCGTAGGCCCCCGCGAGCCCCGCCACCGCGCTCCCGAGGATCATGGCCTGGACCTTGAAGAGGAAGGTGTTCTTGCCCAGCGAGAGCGCCACGTCCTCGTCGTCGCGGATCGCCCGGAGGACGCGACCGTACGGCGAGTTGGCCATCATCTCCATCATGAAGTAACAGAGGACGACGGTCCCGACGACGATCACGAAGAAGAACCGGCTGTACCCGAAGCTCGCGCCGACCGCCGGGTCGAACTCGACGAGCCAGAGGACGTTGTCCCTCGTCGACCGCAGGATCGCCACGGGAGAGGTCGACCCGATCGAGATGACGAAGTACCGCATGGCGAGCAGCCAGAGGGTCGTGATCCCGACGACCGCCAGGAAGCTCCCCTCGACGGGGACCCGTTCCCAGTTCTGGAAGGCGTAGTAGACACCGACGAAGTAAGCGGCCAGGAGGACGAAGGTCGCGACCACCGCCACGATGCCGACGACGGTGTCCAGCCCCCCGAGGGTGTAGGTGGGCGCGAGGGCCACGAAGAGCCCGACCGAACCCACCAGGCCCGCCACGACCGCCCGCCGGTCGTACTCCCGGTAGTGCGCGCGGACCTTGATGCCGGCGACGACCCAGGCCGCCAGCGAGACGGCCCCGAGGAACACGAAGATGGCGAACGAGCCCAGGCCGACGAGGCTGGCACCCATCGCGACGAGACCGAACGCCAGGGCCGTCCCGATGACGTACCGCTGATCGGTCGGGGAGACACCCGGGCCGACGCCAACGCCCTCCCGCGCGTCGAGGATGGTCCTGGTCCGGCGCACCGCCAGGTAACCGACGCCAAGGGTCGTCACGGCGACGACTCCGTGGACCAGCCGTCCCTTCTGCGACGCCGGGGGATCGAGGGCCGCCTCGCGGGCGGCGACGTACAGCACGATCGCCCAGACGGTGAAGACGACGAGCCCGAGGAGGATCGCCGCCGAGCCGGACTCGCCCGGTAGCGGGAACAGGCCGCTGAACGGCCGGCTGTAGCCGCGGAGGGCGTCGGGACCGTTCGCGATCCACCCCTCCGTCTGGACGATCCGGACCAGGATGACCGAGACCCCGAGCAGCGCGATCGCGAGGTAATCGGCGCGCAACCTGATCGCGGGGAGCGCGACTAGCAGGCCGAGCAGCCCCGCCGCGAGCGTGCCGGCGAGCAGTCCGACGCTCCAGGGCAGTCCCAGCCCGAACGCGTACGTCTGGATTGGGTAGGCGTCGGGTGGCGGCAGGACGAACAGCGCGGTCACGTACGCGCCGACCAGGAAGAACGCGACGTGCCCGAAGTCGAGCAGTCCGGCGTAGCCGAACTTGAGGTTCAAGCCGAGCGCGAGCAGCGCGAAGATCGCCACGAACGTGGCGGTGTGGATCAGGAGTCCAGATGCAGACATGGTGTCACCGTCCGATGATCCCCTCCGGTCTGACGAGTAATACGATCAGGAGCACCAGAAACGCCATCGACACGCGGTGGACACCGCCGAAGCCGAACGTGAAGATGCCGACCTCCATCGCGATACCGACGACGTAGGCGCCGACGATCGCCCCGTAGACCGACGCCAGGCCGCCGAGGATGACCGCCGCGAACATGGGTAACAGCTGGTAAAAGCCCATACTGGGGACGATGTTGTGAAACAGCATTCCCACGGTGACGCCGGCGACGGCGGCGTAGGCGCCCGCGATGATCCAGGTCGTCATCATCACTCGCCCCGTGTCGATGCCGGTCGCCTTGGCGAGGTCGAGGTTGTCAGAAGCCGCCCGCATCGCCGTCCCGAGTTTCGTCTCCTTCAACAGCGCGTGCAGG
This sequence comes from Natronomonas sp., assembly GCA_007135435.1. Taxonomy (GTDB): domain Archaea; phylum Halobacteriota; class Halobacteria; order Halobacteriales; family Haloarculaceae; genus Natronomonas. The sequence continues at coordinate 1,653 of SLIW01000537.1, read as the reverse complement.
AAGATCATTAACGCACCAGCCAGCGCGATCACCGAGAGCCGCATCACCGACGTCCGAATCCGCGTCGCGTAGAGGTACTCGTCGGGGTTCCCTCCCGGCTGGGCGAGCACGACCGCGAGGACGACCAGGACGAGAACGCCGCTCAGCGACCCGACCATCTTCGGACCGATCGTCTGGGCCGCCTCGTGCTCGCCCAGCCCCGACCGTCGCCACCGGTACCCCCCGTAGGCCGCGAGTGCGGTGGCCCCCACGAGGACGGCGAACGTGAGCCACGTGTACTGCAGAACGACGACGACAGGGTCGCCGATCACCTCCGCGGTGTCGGTGATGCGGAGTGAGACGCCTGACTCCACCACGAAGAAGTCGAAGTACTTCGCCGCCGCGACGTTGATCTCCTGCCCGAAGACCGATCGGACACGCGGATACTGGTACCGCCGAACGGAGCCGCCGTAGGTAGCGTGGGCCGTGTACCGGAGGAAAAACGCGAGCCCCATCGCGGCGATCAACATCACCGCGAGCGAGGCCTCTGCCTCCCGGAACCGCCTGAAGACGTACTTGTCGAACAGCGGGGCGATCGCGGCGAGCAGCACCGCCGAGAGGACGAACGCGGGCAGCATGCCCGGAACGCCGGTGGCGACGTACACCCCCAGCAAGAGCGCCAGGCCGACGTGCACCGCGATAGCGACCCACGGGTGAACGTCGATCGGCCACCAGGCACCCCTGAACGACTGCCAACCGCCGAGCAGGTAGATGACGCCCAGCGTGCCCCCAACCGTGAGGGCGAACAGCAGGGCCGCCCCCAGGAGGACGACAGACTGATCGCCGCCGCTGACGTAACTGATCACCGGCATCGTTCCCGGCAGATTCACGAGGAGGGCGAAGTAGGCCCCCAGCATCAACAGCTCCCCGTGAGCGAAGTTGGGAACGTCCGCGATGGTGTAGACGAGCGAGAGCCCGATGGCCCCGAGCGCGATGAAGCTCCCGGTGACCAGTCCGTTCAGGACGGCGTGACTCAACCCCGTATCGACCATTCCCTCCCCCACCTCCGGCGTCCCGGCCCTTCGGCTCCCCACCAGCGGCCGCGACTCGAAAATGTGTGCCGTGTTATCACGAAACTCATCCGAGGTTCCTAATACCGCACGTAGTTAGTATCTGTTGGAGTGTTCACCACGGAATTCTGAAATTGGGCTAACTAGTCGGCGGTAACTCCGTTTTTCCCGGTATTTTCGCGAGCCATTTCCGGCGACACGTCAGTTTCAACGCACCGGAAGCGGCACCGACGAGTGGGTCACGACATGGCTTCGGCGACGTCGCGAAACTCCTCGAGGGAGAACGCCCGGAGTGTTTCGGTCGTCACGTTACCGCTTTCTGCGAGCGTGAGCGCCGCCTGCGCAGCCGTTTCGTCGTCCGGGAAGTCGACGATGACGACGCCGTCGTACCGACCCATGGTGACGAAAAAGTCCTTCCACGTCCCGCCGAGTGACTCGACCAGCTCTCTCGCGTGGTCCGTTCGTTCGGGGCTTTCCCGTACGTTTTCGATGCCCTGGTTGGTGAAGGTGGTCAAGAGGACGTACGTCTGCATGCCGCGGACGGGTACACCGAGTAGATGCATAGTTGTATCCGCGCCAGCCCACACGAGCAGCTGTCGGGCTC
>SLIW01000573.1 GCA_007135435.1 Natronomonas sp. | reverse complement strand
TCGCGTGGGGAGAGGAAAAAGGTGTGTCTCGCGACGACGTGTCCCCGATGGCGTCTCGAGGGGACGCGTCTCGCGACGTGGTCTGTCCTCGCACCGTGGTCTGACCTCGAACCGTGACCCGTCGCCGCGCCCCGGGTGGATTTATGGCGTCGGCGGCCCCACCGTCGCCCATGATCGAGACGGTGGTGGTCGCGACCGACGGCTCCCGGAGCGTCTCGCGGGCCGTGGACTGCGGCCTCGACCTCGCGGCCCGCTTCGACGCCACCGTCCACGCCCTCTACGTCGTCGACGAGCGCCGCATCGAGGAGCTTCCCGAGCGACTCCACGACGACGTCGCGCAGGCGCTGGACGAGCAGAGCCGGGAGGCGCTGGCGTCGGTCGCCGCCGCCAACGACCGGCTCGAGGCCCCACGGGACCTCGAGACGGCGGTGCGGGTCGGCCGTCCCGCCCAGGAGATCGTCGCCCACGTCCGGGAGGTGGGTGCCGACTGCGTCACTATGGGCACCCGCGGCCGCAGCGGCGAGCACTCGTTCCTCCTGGGCAGCGTCGCCGAACGGGTCGTCCGGACGTGCCCGAAGCCGGTGCTGACGGTCCGCCAGCTGGAGTGAGGGCCCGCCGGCTGGCGTGGCGGTCCAGCCACTGATGTAACGGTCCATCCGCTGACGTCCCGGGTCGCCAGTAACGTCTCGCGCCGCCAGCCGACCTGCCGGTCCACCCGCCAACAAAACGGACGTCAGCTCGCTCGCCGGCGAGACGAGGGATTATTGGGCCGGGCGGCCGTCGCCCCGGCATGGACGAGTGGCTCATCGACGACGAGACGATCCCGCTGGCTCGGCGGTCGGTCCTCCCCGGCGAGGGGTTCTTCACGCCGGACACGTTCGACGCGGTCGAGGCCGAGCGCGAGGCCCGCGAGCGGCTGGCCGGCGCCGACCGCGTGGTCGTCGCGGACCCGGACTCGGACGGGCTGGGCTGTGTCGCGCTGGTCCGGGTCGCCCACGGCGAGGCGGCCCTGCTGCCGGCGGGCCCACACGAGATCCGCGAGGCGCTGGAGCACGTCGCGGCGTTCGCGGAGCCCGGCGTCGACGTCTTCGTCTGTGACCTCGCGCCGGACTCGCCCGACGACGTCGCGTCGCTGCCGGAGGTCGCGACCCGGGCGGCCTCGATCCGGTGGTTCGACCACCACCAGTGGGACGACGTCCTCGCGGCGACCGTCCGCGAGCACGCGGACCTGGTCGTCGGCGACTCCGACGAGGAGTGTTCGACCGACGTGGCGCTGCGGAGCCTCCCGCACGACTTCGACGACCGGTACGCCGAGCTCGCGGCGGTCACCCGCGACCACGACCTCTGGCTGCGCGAGGACCCCCGCAGCGACGACCTCGCCGACTACGCCTACTGGGAGGAGCCCGAGGCGTACGTCGAGACGGTCGTCGAACACGGCGCGGACCTGCCCCCGGAGGTCGCCGAGTTCCTGGCCGAGCGGCGGGTCGAGAAGGAGGCGCTCATCGAGAAGGCCGTCGACCGCGCGGAGTACCGGACCGTCGGCGAGTGGACGGTCGGGGTGACCTACGGCCGCTGCTCGCAGAACGAGGTCGCCGAGGCGATGCGCGCGGAGGGCGCCGATGCCTCCGTGATCGTCAAACCGGCCGGCTCGGCGTCGATCCGCGGCACCGATGCCTTCACCCGCTGCCACGAGGTCGCCGCGCAGGTCAACGGCGGCGGCCACCCCAAGGCCGCCGGCTGCAAGCCGGACATCTACCGCGACATGCTCGACTACGCCCACCACTGGACGACCCGTGGCGCGGTCGCCAAGCAGACCATCCTCGACGCCTTCCGGACCCTCGATCGGGAGGGCGACGCGGGCGACGCGAACGACGCGAACGACGCGCGCGGCGATGGCGGTACGGACTAGCCCGTTCGCACCCGCCTCGGCCCGATCGAGACGCGTCCGACCCGACGAGACGCGTCCGACCCGACGAGACGCGTCCGACCCGATCGAGACGATATAGAGACGGATCAGCCCTCGTCGCGCTCGACCCGATCGACGCGCATCAACGGGTAGTCGTCCTCCATCGCCATCGTGCCCACCACCCGACTCCCGTCCCGTTCGACCACGATTTCGACCTCCATGAACCGGCCGGAGAGCTCGGTGTAGTCGACCGACCGCCCATCGAGTTCCTCGGCGATCGCCTCCTCGAGGATCTCGACGGAGACGGACTCGCAGTACGGCTGGTTCTCGATCGCCTCCTCGATGGCGCAGGCGAGGCTCTCGGCGCTCGCCGGCGAGACGGGCGTGCCGGCGAACTGGTGGTAGAGCGACCCGAACTTGATGCCGGCCTCGAAGCAGGCCTCCTGGGGCGGCGTCGGCTCCATGTGGCGTCCTCGGTGGGGGACCACAAGGCGTTTCCCCAGGACCTCCCGTGCGAGTGCGGTCTCGCGTACCCGACCGTGATGGAATGGCCGGACGTACCCGGATCGCCGACCCACGCTCGAATCCCGTACTCGTTTCAGCCCCCGAGGGTGTGTGTTCGCGTGTCGCGGAATCCCTTTACGGAGGGGTCGCGTCCCTCACCCATGGAGTACGAAGCCAGTCTGGACCGGGCGCTGGAGGCCGTCCCCGACATCGAGTCGGGCGGCGACCGCCTCTCGGTCCCCTCCGCCGGGGCGCAGGCCGACGGCGCGTTCACGCGGTTCACCAACCTCGACGAGGTCGCCGACGCGCTCTCCCGCGACACCGAACACCTCCACCGGTTCGTCCAGCGGGCGCTGGCGACCTCCGGCAAGCTCGAGGAAGGCGTCGGTCGCTACAACGGGAGCTTCACCGACGGCGACTTCGACGCCGCCGTCGAGGACTACACCGAGGAGTACGTCCGCTGCAGCGAGTGCGGCCTCCCGGACACCCGCCTCGTCCAGGAGGACCGGAACGTCATGCTCCGCTGTGATGCCTGCGGGGCGTTCCGCCCGGTGAAGAAGGGTCGACGGACGACCCGGACCCAGCAGCCCGCCGACGCGGTCGAGGCCGGCAAGACCTACACCGTCGAGGTGACCGACACCGGCCGGAAGGGCGACGGCGTCGCCCACCGCGGCGAGTACACCATCTTCGTCCCGGGCGCCCAGAAGGGCGACGTGGTCGAGATCTACGTCGAGAGCACGAGCGGCAACCTCGCGTTCGCGCGACTGGCCTGAACGCGACGTCCGATCGGCCCGTTCCACGACTCCTCCGGAACGCCCGTCGAGTGGTGTACGAGCGAGTACGGTCGAACGGTACCCCGGCGAACGCGGTCGGGCGGCCTCCCGGCGAACGCGGTCGGTCGCCATCCCGGCGAATGTGATCAGGTGGTATCCGGGGGTGGGGCTGGGCGCTATCCCCGCGAACTCGGTCACGCGGGGCGCCGCCTCGTTCGGTCGCGGTTGGGTTCGTCGGCCGATGATTCCACGGTCGTGCGGCGGAACCGACCGTTCGCCCGATTCCATCACGAACGTTCCGGAGAAACCGGACGAACGTGGTCCGCGAATATTGCCAAAACCGCACGCAGAGACGACTATACGGGGGGAACACGCCGGATTTATATCCGTGGGAAGACCATTGTCGGACGATATGGGACAGACGGTCACCGAGAAGATTCTCGAAGCTCACCTCGTGGAGGGTGAACTCGAGACGGGCGAGGAGATCGGCATCGAGATCGACCAGGTACTCACACAGGACACCACCGGGACGCTGGTGTGGCTGCAGTTCGAGGCGCTGGGGCTGGACGAGGTCCAGACGGAGCTGGCCGCGCAGTACTGCGACCACCAGACCTACCAGTTCGACTTCAAGAACACGGACGACCACCGGTTCCTGCGCAGCGCCGCCGGGAAGTTCGGCGCCTACTACAGCCGGCCGGGCAACGGCATCTGCCACAACGTCCACAAGGAGAACTTCGCCGCACCGGGCAAGACGCTGCTCGGTTCCGACAGCCACACCCCGACGCCCGGGGGGCTGGGCCAGCTCGCGATCGGTTCGGGCGGCCTCGACGTCGCCGTCGCGATGGGCGGCGGGCCCTACTACATCGAGATGCCGGAGATCGTGGAGGTCCGGCTCGAGGGCGAGCTCTCGGAGTGGGCGACCGCCAAGGACGTCATCCTCCACCTCCTCGGTGAGCTCTCGGTGAAGGGCGGCGTCGGCAAGATCCTCGAGTACACCGGCCCTGGCGTCGAGACGCTGAACGTCCCCGAGCGCACCACCATCACCAACATGGGGACCGAGCTCGGCGCCACGTCCTCGATCTTCCCGACCGACGCGGAGACGAAGGACTGGCTGTCGCGGCTCGGCCGCGAGGACGAGTACGTGGAGCTGCAGGCGGACGACGACGCCGAGTACGACGACCAGATCGTGGTCGACCTCTCGGAGATCGAGCCGCTCATCGCGACGCCGAGCATGCCCGACAACGTCGTCCCCGTCCGCGAGGTCGCCGGCACCTCGGTCGACCAGGTCATCATCGGCTCGTGCACCAACGGCGGGTACGAGGACATCCTCCCGTCGGCGAAGATGCTCGAGGGCCGGACCACCGACAAGCGGACGGAGATGATCGTCGCGCCCGGCTCCAAGCAGGCCTCCGAGATGCTCGCCCGCGAGGGCTGGACCGCGGAGATGATGGCCGCCGGCGTCAACTTCTCCGAGGCGACCTGCGGGGCCTGCATCGGCATCGGGCACGTCCCCGCCTCCGATTCGGTCTCGCTGCGGACGTTCAACCGGAACTTCGAGGGCCGCTCCGGCATCGAGGACGACAACGTCTACCTCTGTTCGCCCGAGGTGGCCACCGCCTCGGCCATCGCCGGCGAGATCGTCGACCCCCGCGACCTCGCCGACGAGCTCGGCGACCTCGAGGCGCCGGGGATCACCGTCGGCGACGGGTACTCCCAGGGCATGGGCAAGGACGACCCCGACCTCATCGCCCCCGACGAGGCGGTCGACGACGAGCTCATCAAGGGCCCGAACATCGGCGACGTCCCGCTGAAGGACCCCCTGGGCTCGGACCTCCACGGCCCGGCGCTCCTGAAGATGGAGGACAACATCACGACCGACCACATCATCCCGGCGACCCAGGACATCCTGATGTACCGGTCGAACG
>SLIW01000456.1 GCA_007135435.1 Natronomonas sp. | reverse complement strand
CCTCGCCGCTGTGACCGTCGCCCAGGTGGCCGTCGTCCGCCCAGTCCACCGCGACGACGTGCGCCAGCGAGGGACAGTCGTCGCGGACGTCGGCGACGGTGTCGACGGTGTCGGCGTCGACGACGGCGACACTCGCACCGGCGTCGTCCAGCCGGTATCCCAGACCGTCGGGGCCGAAGAGCACCGACAGCGGCATCGAGATCGCCCCGAGCTTCCAGCACGCCAGATGGGTGATCGGGTTGGCGGGCACCTGGGGGAGGACGACGCCGACGCGGTCGCCCCGCTCGACCCCCAGGTCCGCCAGCGCGTGGGCGAACCGGTTCGCCAGGCGGTCCAGCTCGGCGAACGTGTAGGTCTCGCGGCGACCGTCGGGGTACGCCTGGAACAGCGCGACGCGGGCCTCGGGGTCGTCGTGCTTGCCCACGAGGTCGTGGGCGGCGTTGTACTCCCCAGGGACGTCCCACCGGAACCCCTCGCGAGCGGCCTCGTAGCTCTCCTCGGGGAGGCTGACGTGCCAGACCATACCACCACCTGGGTGGCCGGGCGGATAAAACGGCGTGTTGCGCTGTCAACGTCGCGTCAGGCCGGCGATGATGCGTTCCGCTGTCGCCATTGCTTGCCGTCCGTATCGCCTCGATTCGCCGTCAGTCCGACTCGAGCGAGCCGAGCGACTCGACGGTGCCGTCGATCAGCTTCCGTTCGGCCCGGCGGAGGTTCATCGAGACGGCGGTCTTCGAGACGCCGAACTCCCCGGCCAGATCCGACAGCGACGCTCCGCGCGGCGTCTCGAAGTAGCCAGACTCCGCGGCGACGACCAGCGTCCGGCGCTCGGTCTCGGTGAGCTCCCGGCAGCTCTCGAGGAACCCGCGGGCGGCGGTGGCGTTCTCGATGAGATCGAAGAGCTCGGCGACCGTCAGGTCCGTCCGCCCCTCGACGACGACGTCGTTGTACCGGTCGAGTTCCGACAGCGCCCGGTCGGCGGTCGCCTCGTCGTCGAAGCCCACGTGCCACGTCTCGGTCCCGTCCTCGATGTGGAACGGGCCGGTGATGTAGCCGCCGTGCTCCTTGACGACCCCCATCGCGTCCGTCTGCTCGATGACGGTCCGCACCGTCGCGACCCCGTCGCGCTTCCTGAGGGTGACGCACTCGGCCATGTTCCGGTGGTCCCGGAGGGTCTCCAGGGCGTTGTCCAGTTGCCCGCGGTCGGCCCCCTCGACGACGAGGCGCGTCTCCAGCTGCTCGCGGCCCGGATCGAGCTGCCACTGCATCGCCGAGAACGAGACGTCGACCTCGTCCGTCGTGTCGATGAAGGGGCAGTCGAACTGCCTGACGTCGAGGTCGAGGTCGATCATATCCGGGGTATTGCGGTCGGGAGGCTTAATCTTGTTGCGTGGTGCCACGGCGCCGCAGGGTGCCGTTCGCTGGCAGTGGTGGTCGGACACGTCGATGCTCACCGTCGACCCGTACGGACCGTCCCGGTGTCTGGAGGTTCGATGGACTGTGCATCTCGCTCGGGCGCCGTCCGTACAGGTAGATCTGCTGGAGCGACCGGCCGATTCCCGCCACGTTCATTAGCCGGCACCGAGACCGGTGGAACATGACACGTTCCGTATGGCTGAAGGCCGACGACGAGGTCGGCGACTGGGAGGCGCGGAAACGCCGGATCACCGCCGGACTGGAGGCCGGCGTGGACTGGGTGCTGGTCGACGAGCGCGACGTCGACCGGGTGCGGGAGCTCGGAAGGGTGAAGGTCGCGGCACTCGCCGGCGACGACGTCCACGTGATGGACGCCGAACCCGAGGAGGGTGACGAGCCGGACGCGGTCGTCGTCGGCAAGGACGGCGAGGGCGACGGCACGGTCGAGCTCCCCAGGGACTTCTCCGGCTCGGCGGACCTGACAGCGCTGCGGCGGGCCGACGGCGCGGTGGGCGCGTTCGTCCGCATCTTCGACGAGGCGTACGAGGAGTTCGCCGAGGCGGCCGCCAGGGACGCCGAGTACACCCTCGTGGTGGCGGAGGACTGGCAGATCATCCCGCTGGAGAACCTCATCGCCCGGATCGGCCAGGAGACCGAGCTGGTCGCGGGCGTTCGGACGGCCGAGGAGGCCCGGACCGCCTTCGAGACGCTCGAGCTCGGCGCCGACGGCGTCCTCCTCGATGCAGACGACCCCGACGAGATCCGCGCGACGGTGGAGGCACGCGACGCCACCGAGCGCGAGCGCCTCGACCTCCAGTACGCCACCGTCACCTCCGTCGAACCGACGGGGTCGGCGGACCGGGTCTGCGTGGACACCGCCTCGATGCTCGACCACGACGAGGGGATGCTCGTCGGCTCGCTGAGCCGTGGGCTGTTCTTCGTCCACGCCGAGACGGCCGACTCGCCGTACGTCGCCTCCCGGCCGTTCCGGGTCAACGCCGGCGCCGTCCACGCCTACGTCCGGACGCCCGACGGGGGCACGAAGTACCTCGCCGAGCTTTCCTCGGGCGACGAGGTGCAGGTCGTCGACACCGACGGCAACACCCGGACGGCGGTGGTCGGCCGGGCGAAGATCGAGAAGCGACCGATGTTCAGCGTCGAGGTCGAGCTCGAGAACGGCGACCGCGTCGAGACGCTCCTGCAGAACGCCGAGACGATCAAGGTGGCCACCGCCGACGGCCGGACGGCGGTGACCGACCTGGAGGTCGGCGACGAGCTGCTCGTCTACTACGAGGACGTCGCGCGGCACTTCGGCGAAGCGGTCGAGGAGAGCATCATCGAGAAGTGACCTCGTCGACGTCGCATGTTGGGTTCGGGGAGTTCAGCGAGTTCGGCGTGTCGGGGGACGAGACGCGGTGAGTGGAACGAGATTCGAGGCGAACGGTGCCGGTCGAGCGGGGCGCGGTGATGGGGCTTCCCGCCGTCCATATGCCCATCAGAACATCAGCCCATCAGCCCATCAGGAACTTCAGCCCACCAGAACATCAGAACATCGATCCACCGGATCGGCGGCGGATGGACGCCCCGGGTCGGTCAGGCGTGGTCCATCAGGATCGACTCGACCGCCTCTGTGAGGTCGAGGAACCGCTCTATCTCCATCTCGTCGGTCGTGACGAAGACGCCGTGGTCCTCGACGATGATGCGGGTGAGGTACCCGTGTTCGAAGACGCGTATCGTCGCCCGGTAGGGGCCGAGCTCGGGGTCGTCGTAGGTGTCCTGGGAGGTGAACCCGAGCCGCTCGTTGGCCACGACCGCGTCGACGCTCCCGGTGAACTCGAGGTCCTCGCGGAGGTAGACGACCTCGTGGTCCTCGGTGGTGAAGTAGCCGACGCTCCGCAGGCGGTCTCCGACGGTGGTCCGGCAGGCGCTCTCGAGCTCCTCGGCGAGTTCTGGGTCGACGGTCATGGGTTGGGAGGCGGTCGACCCGCCGGTCACCCGAGGGTCGACTCGTGCAGAACCACACGCACGCGCGCCCATTAGTATCCGCTTCCTATGGACCACCTGTGGACCGGTACCCGATGGTAATCCCTGGTGGATGTGACACCGAGTGCGCTGGAGGAGCTCGGATCCCGTCGTCGGCGGAACCGGACCGGAGTACCCTCGACATTTCAGTGCACGGGTAGGCACACGTTCGGTAGGCGTCCACGTCGGGTCGGGGTGAGCCACCGCGGCGGAACCCATCTCCAGGGGTTACGCCGACCCCTCGCGCTCTAGGGAGAACGTACACCAGTGACAGAAGTCGAGGGCGGGGTCCAGGTCCTTCCGGCAGTGGGGACACTGGGGCATCTCGGCGTCATGCCACCGATCGCGCCGACCGGCGAGCAGGTAGGCGTCCAGCGTCGCGAGGGCGGTCACCGTCAGCATCGACAGGACCGCCTCCAGCGGGAAACCCTCTGTCGCGGCGAAGACCCCGAACGCAGCGGCCACGGCGTCGCCAGTGGTGAGCTCGATCCCGGCGGTCGTCACGATCAGCCCCAGCGAGCCGAGCCACAGGCCCACCCACAGCAGCGTCCGCGGCCAGGCGCGCAGGTAGACGTGTCCCAGTCCCGGCTGGAGGACGGACAGCACCGCTGCGAGCACCGGCCGCACCCCCGGAGCCACTCTCATCGTGGCCAGCCGTAACCGAGGCGTCGAGATAAAGGTACGCGGCGTGACGGCGCGCGATATTCGAGCTTCTGGTGGCCGAAGTTCGGGCAGGAGCCGTCCGGAGGGTGCGGAATTCGAGCGGAACGAGCGCCTCACTGGAGGGCGTCCACCAGCTCCCGGAGCGTCCGGAGGTCGTACTGGCCCGGGGCGGTCGCCCGGTCCGGGTCGACAGGGGCGTAGCCGATCCGGGAGCCGTAGACCGGGGCGAGGGCCCTGGTGTGGCGACCCGCCTCCCCCATCGCCATCGTCGCGACCCTCGTCCCGCGCTTGGCGTGCGCCCGGGTGACCGCCAGGAGCGCGAGGGTGTCGTCGCGGTCGTGGGCGGTCACCGCGAGCTTGGCGACGTCACCCACCTCGGCGGCACGGGTGAGCAGCCGGTCGAGCTCCGCCCGCGGGGGCGTCCCCTCGAAGTCGTGGGTCGAGACGACCACCGAGATCCCGCCGCGCGTCGCCCGCTCGACGAGGTCGTGGCCCTCGCCGTCCGCGAGCGCCGCCAGCTCGACGTCGATCGCCGCGACGGCATCGTGATCGAGCGCCCGGTCGAGCTGCTCGATCCGGCCGTCGTCGTCGGCCTCGCCACCCTCCCACGCGGGACGGTTGGTCACCAGCAGCGGCAGCTCGCCGTCGTAGTCCTCGAGCGCGGCCAGCGGCTCCGCGGCAAGGTCCATCCTGAACTCGACGCAGTCGGCGTGCTCCCGGGCGGCCGGTTCCTCGGCGAGGTCCGCCGTCGCCGCGGCCAGCGTGAACTCGTCGAACGCGAGGGCGGCGTCCCGTGTCCCGACCATACCCGCCTTGGGACCGCCCTGCCCATAGGGATTGTCGTCGGCACGGCTGACGTGAGTCGATGTCGGCACTGGTGGCGTGCGTAGAGGTCGGTAAGGGTGGCGCGAGTCGAGATCGGCACTGGTGGCGTGCGTAGAGGTCGGTACGGTGACAGGGGTCGAGGACTACAACGGCTCGTGCCGGGCGACGAACCGGAGCGGCTCCGCGGCCTCCTTCCGAAGCTG
>SLIW01000581.1 GCA_007135435.1 Natronomonas sp. | reverse complement strand
TTTCGGTGGCGGATGTGTTTAGTGGTCACCCTCCGATCCCCCGGTATGGACGTCGTCGAAGCGTTCGAGCCGGAGGGCGTCGTCGCCGTCGTCGGCGCCGGGGGGAAGAAGTCGACGCTGTACGCCCTCGCCGCCGAGCTGGAGCGGGCCGTGCTCACGGCGACGGTCCGCATCCCGCCGTTCGAGGGCCACGTCGCGCGCCTGGTCGTCACCGACGACCCCGTCGGCACCCTCGCCGACAACGACGACTGGCCGCTCGGCCTCACCCCCGCGCGCGAGGAGTCGCGCGACCGCTACCTGGGGTACGACACGCGCGTCGTCGACGACCTCGGAAAGGCGGCGACCGTCCCGGTCCTGGTGAAGGCCGACGGTGCGCGCACCCGGTGGTTGAAAGCGCCCGCCGAGGACGAACCGCAGATCCCGGCGACGTCGAGCGTCGTCGTCCCCGTCGCGAGCGTCCGGTCGGTCGGCGAGCGGCTCTCGGAAGAACACGTCCACCGGCCGGAGCGAGTCGCCGCGCTGACCGACCTGAACGTCGGCGATCGCATCGATGCCGAGGCGATTGCGACCGTGCTGACCCACGGCGACGGCGGGATGAAGGGCGTCCCCCATGGCGCCCGCGTGGTCCCGCTGCTGAACATGGTCGACGACGAAGATCTCGAGGCCACCGCCCGCGAGATCGCCGACGATCTGCTCGGCCACCCCCGGATCGACCGGGTCGTCCTCGGCAGGATGGACCTGCGGCGGATCGTCGACGTCGTGACGTAGGCGGCGAGTGCCGTGTCAGTCCCCTCGGTGGCCAGGTGCGGACGCTTCGGTGTGCCTGGTGTGACCCGGAGACCGATCCGCACAACCCGGGACGACCGCTACTCCGTCGAACGAAGCCGCTCCTCCGCCCACCGGACGTCCTCGGGCGTGTCGACGCTCTCGAAGCTCTCGAGCGAGCCGTGCGCGACCAGCTCGCTCCGGTCGACGGTGACGAAGTCGAGCGAGGACAGCGGTTCGACGATCCGGACGTCGCCCCCGCGGAGGGCCTCCTCGCAGGCGTCCGCCATCGGCGTGGGCCGGTAGACGGCGTGCAACGGCTCGAACCACTCGCCGGGTCTGGGGACGGCGGCGTCGTGCCCGACCACGCGCGCGAAGAGGTACTCGACCAGCGCCGGATCGAGGAGCGGCAGGTCCACCGCGACCACGGCGGCGTGGTCGGGGTCGTAGCTGGCGGTCGCCTCCCGCAGGCCGGTCCGGATGCCGGCGACGGGGCCCCGGTCTGGCTCGTCGTCGATCGCGAACGTCGGGTCGAGTCCCTCCAGCGCGTCGACGATGGCCACGCGCTGGTCCGCCCGGCAGTTGACAATCAACGCGTCGACGACTTCCAGGAGTCGGTCCGCCACCCGGCGGACCATGGGGGTGCCGGCGACATCGACGACCGCTTTGTCCCGGTCGCCCATCCGCGTCGAGCGCCCGCCGGCGACGATCACCCCGACGCGGATACCGTCGGCGGATTCGTTCGCCTCGACGTCCGACGGTAGTTGGTCGACCATCCCGTGGAGCGTCGGCCGGTCAGGCCAAAAGCGTTGCCGAGGAGCCGCTGGATCGTTGCCGAGATGACATCAAACCGACCCGTGAGACTGCCGACCGATCCGCCGGTGGTCGTCCGGGATGGACGGCTACTTAACCCGCGCGCGCCAGCCGAGCGGTATGGAGCCACGGGACCTGTCGGCACACGTCGCCTACGAGGCCGGTCGGGGCGTCGAGGAGGTGGCCCGCGAGCTGGGGCTGGATCCCGAGTCGCTCGTGAAGCTGTCCTCGAACGAGAACGCCTTCGGCGCGTCGCCGCGGGCGGTCGAGGCGATCCGGGAGTTCGCGCCGTCCGTGCACACCTATCCCAAGTCCTCCGCGGCGGACCTGCGCGACCGGCTCGCCGAGCGGTGGGAGGTCACCCCCTCGCAGGTGTGGCTCGCCAACGGGGGCGACGGCGCCCTCGACTACCTGGCTCGGGCGTTCCTGGAACCCGGCGATCGCGTGCTGGTGCCCCGGCCGGGCTTCGCGTACTACGGCATGTGCGCGCGCTACCACCACGGCGAGGTCGCCACCTACGAACTTCGGGAGGAGGACGACTTCGAGCAGTCGCCCGACGCCGTCCTCGAGGCCTACGACGGCGAGCGGATCGTCTACCTCACGAGCCCCCACAACCCGACCGGTAGCGAGGTCGACCCGGACGACGTCGCGGCCATCGCCGAGGGGACCGACGCGGAGACGCTCGTCGTCGTCGACGAGGCCTACGGCGAGTTCTCGGCGACGCCGTCGAACGCCGCCCTCCTCGAGTCGCGGGACGATGTCGCGGTCCTCCGGACGTTCTCGAAGGCCTACGGGCTGGCCGGGCTCCGGCTCGGCTACGCGCTCGTCCCCGAATCGTGGGCGGACGCCTACGCGCGCGTGAACACACCCTTCGCCGCCTCGGAGCTGGCGTGCCGCGCGGGACTCGCGGCCCTCCAGGACGACGAGCACGTCGAGCGGTCGGTCGAGGGGGTCCGCTGGGCCCGCGAGTACATGTACGACACCCTGGAGTGCCACACCTGGGAGAGTGCCGGCAACTTCGTCCTCTGTGCGGTGGGCGACGGGACCGCGGTCGCCGACGCCGCCCAGCACGAGGGCGTCATCGTCAGGGACACGTCCTCGTTCGGGCTCGAGGAGTGCATCCGCATCACCTGCGGCACTCGCGAGGAGACCCGTCGGGCGGTCTCCGTTGTCAACTCGTTGCTCTGAGTCGGGGGTCGACGTCTTCCGAGCCGGGACGTCCCCTCCGGACCGAGTCGCTTCCGAGGAGCTCGACCCGTGGTTCGTAGTCGGCGGCGGTCGGACGCGCTCGCCGAGGAAGCAGGCGATCTTCGGGCGCGACTCTCGGACGGTCGTCGGCGAGGCGGCCAGCCGGTGGTGACGGTCACGGCGCTGCTGAACGAGTCCCGATCACCTGGTCCGGACATCGTGCGATCGGATCCGGTCGATCCCGCGGGGGTCAGTGACGTCCTCCCCGGGGGGAACGACCCTCCCACGTCGCCGCCCGGGACCATCAGAGCCAAGGGACGTGCCGGCGGAGGTGGGCGTAGATGCGAGTCGCCGTGACGGGTACCCCCGGGACGGGGAAGACCACGGTCACCGAGCGCCTGCGGACCGACCTCGAGGTGATCCACCTCAACGACCTGGTCCGCGAGGATCCGGAGACTCTCTCCACTCGCGAGGACCCAGACCGGGGCAGCCTCGTCGTCGATCTCGAGGCGGTCGCGGACCGCCTCGCCGGTCGTGATGATATCCTCGTCGAGTCCCACCTGGCCCACCACCTCGACGTCGACCGCGTGATCGTCCTCCGGTGTCATCCCGACAGCCTCCGCGAGCGCCTACGTGAACGCGGCGCCGACGAGCCCAAGGTCGACGAGAATGCCGAGGCGGAGGCCCTGGACGTCATCCTCTCGGAGGCCGTCGCGTCGCACGGACTGGAGCGCGTGTACGAGATCGACACGACCGACCGGCATCCCGACGACGTCGCCGCCGACGTAGAGGCCGCCCTGAACGACGACCGTGCCCCATCGGCGGGGGAGGTCGACTTCACGGACGTGCTATGACCCTCGACAAGTTCCGACCCCTGGCGAACCGCATGCTCGAGCCCTTCGTGCAGGCGGCAGACCGGCTGGGCCTGACCCCCGACGCCATCAGCGTGATCGCGTTCGGCTTCGCGGTCCTCGCCGCGGCCGCCTACTCGCTCGCCGGCACCTCGGTCGCCGGGGTGGGACCGGCCCCGGTCCTGTACGTCGCCGGGGCGCTCCTCGTCTTCCTCAACGGCTGGATGGACCTGCTCGACGGCGCCCTCGCCCGCCGGCAGGGGACCGACTCGTCGGCGGGCGACCTCCTGGATCACGTCCTCGACCGGTACGCCGACATCGTCATCATCGTCGGCCTCGCCGCCGGGGCCGAGGCGTACCTGCTCGGCATCCTGGCGGTCACCGGCGTCCTGATGACCTCCTACCTCGGCACGCAGGCGCAGGCGGTCGGTCTCGATCGGGTCTACGGCGGCCTCGTGGGTCGCGCCGACCGCCTCGCCATCATCGGCGCGGTCACCGTCGTCGCGGCCTTCTACACCGCCGACATCTACGGGCTGACGGTCGTCGGCTGGCTCCTGGTCTTCCTCGCCCTGGTCGGCCACCTGACGGCGCTCCAGCGGTTCTACCACTCGATGGGCGCACTGGAGTGAGGTCCCGGAGGACCTGATGTGGAACGAGAAGGAACCAAGCCAGCGTCGGAGCCACCTCGGAATCACACACTCCCTTAGAGGAAGTGCCCGACGAGGAACCGATAGGCTGCGTACCCACCGACGAGCGCGAGCACCAACGACAGCCAGGGGATGTCGTCGATCCGGCGCTCTCCGATGGCGACCAGGATGATGGCCAGACCCCCGAGGGCGTAGAGCAGTCCCCGGAACCCGGTCCCGACGAACGCGTCCTCGACCGTCCGAGGGAACACGAGTCCCAGGCCCACGAGGACTGCGCCGACGCCGACGGCCAGGATCGGTGGGACCGAGTACAGGACCCACCGTCGCACTCGTGCCATAGTGGCCCGTCACGAGCCGATGAAGAAGTACGGTACGATGACTCAAAGGGTGATTTGGGTCACCCGGAATCGTGCCGTGGCCAACCACCCGACCGTGCCGTGGCCAACCACCCGACCGTGCCGTGGCCAACCACCCGACCGTGCCGTGGCCAACCACCCGACCGTGCCGTGGCGAACAACCACGCCCCGGCGACCGGACGAGACCTCGCGAACAAACGTAACACGACGATCAGCCACACGTGGACCGACTCGCGCTGGTCGTCGGGTCGCGCGATCCGTCGGAAGCCCTTTGGCGCCCGGGCAGTAACCCCCAGGCATGGTCCAGTGTGAGATGTGCGGCGCCGAGACGGGCGCGCCGAAGACCGTCAAGATCGAAGGCGCCGAGCTCCAGGTGTGCGGCAACTGCGCCGACTTCGGGACCGAGGTGGGGACCCAGGAGCCGTCCTCGACGTCGACGAAGTACTCGACCTCGGGGTCGTCCTCCAGCGGTTCGAGCGGCTCGGCGGGAGGCGGTGGGGGGACGAGCACCG
>SLIW01000483.1 GCA_007135435.1 Natronomonas sp. | reverse complement strand
TGCCGAGGCTCCGGCGGCGGGGCCACGGCGACCTCTACGTCCAGGTCCAGGTGGTCACGCCCGACTCGCTCAACGAGGAGCAGCGCGAGGCGCTGGAGTCGTTCGCCGAGGCAGGCGGCGAGGAGATCGACGTCGAACAGGGCTTCTTCGAGCGACTGAAGAGCAGCTTCTGAGCGAGTCGCCCGGGCCCGTCCGCCGAACCCCTCTGGACGCGATCACGCCCAGGAGGGCTCGAGAAACGCGACCAGGCTACTCCCTCAGAAGCTGCTCTTCAGTCGCTCGAAGAAGCCCTGCTCGACGTCGATCTCCTCGCCGCCGGCCTCGGCGAACGACTCGAGCGCCTCGTGCTGCTCCTCGTTGAGCGAGTCGGGGGTGACCACCTGGACCTGGACGTAGAGGTCGCCGTGGCCCCGCCGCCGGAGCCTCGGCATCCCCTTGCCCTTCAGGCGGAACGTCTCGCCGCTCTGGGTCCCGGCGGGGACGTCCATCTCGACGGTCCCGTCGAGGGTCTCCACCTCGACGGTGTCGCCGAAGACCGCCTGCGGGAACGAGATCGGCACCCGGTGGCGGAGGTCGGCGCCGTCGCGCTCGAACGCGTCGTGGGTCTCCACCTCGACGTCGATGAGCAGGTCGCCGTTCGGCCCGCCGTTCTCGCCCGGGGCGCCCTCGCCGTCCATCCGGAGGGTCTGGCCGTCGTCGATCCCTGCCGGGATCTCGACCTGGAGGGTCGCTTGCTCGCGGACGCGGCCCTCGCCTCGGCAGTCCCCGCAGGTCTCCGAGTACTGCGTCCCCTCGCCATCGCACTGCGGGCACGTCTGGGTCTGCTGGACGCGCCCGAGCGGAGTCTGTCGGACCGTCGTCCGCTGGCCGCGCCCGTTGCACGCCGAGCAGGTCCGGGCGTCGGCCTCCGGCGGGTGGCCGGACCCGTCGCAGGTCGAACACCGCTCGGGTCGGGTGACCGTGAGCTGCTTCGTCGCGCCCTCGTAGGCGTCCTCGAGGTCGATGGTGAGGCTGGCCTTGAGGTCCGCGCCCTGCCGCGGGCCCGATCGCGACCCCGAGCGGCCGCCGCCGAAGAACTGCTCGAAGAGGTCGTTCATGCCGCCGAAGGGGTCGCCGGAGCCGCCGCCCATGCCGCCCATCCCCCCCATGCCTCCCATGCCTCCCATCCCCCCGGCGCCCGCGCCGGCCCCGGAGTCGGTCGCGCCGTGCTTCTCGGCCTGCTGGAAGCGCTCGTGGCCCAGCTGGTCGTACAGCCGGCGCTTCTCGTCGTCGAGGAGGACCTCCTTGGCCTTCTTCGCCTTCTTGAACGTCTCCTCGGCGTCCGGTTCGTCGGAGACGTCCGGGTGGTACTCCGCGGCCATCCTCCGGTAGGCGCGCTTGATCTCGTCGTCGTCCGCGTCGCGGGAGACGCCGAGCACCGAGTAGAAGTCCTCGCTCATTCGTCGTCCGTGGGTAATCGGTTGAGGTACTTCAAAAGAACGGGTCGCGGTCGGGCCGTGCGAGTCGCGGCTGGCTCGCCGGAGTTGCGGCTGGCCCGTCGGAGTTGCGGCTGGCCCGTCGGAGTTGCGGCTGGCTCGCCGGAGTTGCGGCTGGTTCGCCGGAGATGCGGCTGGCTCGCTCGAGTCCCGCCGCCCCGGCCGTGGTGATGACGCCCCCGGTCACCCAACGTATGTCAGCGAACGTACCATAACGCGCTTCAGCGAACCGTTAACACGCCCCGGCGCCAACCCCGGGGCATGTCCACCGAGCAGTACGTCCCCGTCTACGACATGGAGGACCTCGAGGCCGAGGGTCGGACGGTCGTCCAGGAGGACGGGCAGGCGATCGCCCTCTTCTTCCACGAGGAGGAGGTCCACGCGGTCGACAACCGGTGTCCCCACATGGGCTTCCCGCTGGTGCGGGGGACCGTCGAGGACGGCCTCCTCACCTGTCACTGGCACCACGCCAGGTTCGAACTCGAGAAGGGCGACACGTTCGATCCCTGGGCGGACGACGTCCAGACGTTCCCCGTCGAGGTCCGCGACGGGCAGGTGTACCTGGATCCTGACCCGGAGCCGACCGTGCCGCCGGTGACCCGGTGGCGCAACCGGCTGGCCGACGGGCTCCAGGAGAACCTCACGCTCGTGCAGGCGAAGGCGATCATCGGGGTGGATAGCGTGGCGCGGAGCGCCACGGAGAACGCGAGCGGGGAGCGAAGCGACCCGCGAGCCGAACACGGCGACGGCTTCGGGACGCCCCTCGAGACGGCGGTCGACTTCGGGACCCGCTACCGGGCCGGCGGGTGGGGCAGCGGCCTGACGACGCTGTCGTACATGGCGGAGCTGTACCCGGCCGTGGGCGGTCGCGACCGCCGACGGGCGATGTTCGCCGGCGTCCGCGCGGTGGCCGACGACGTCGCCGGGGAGCCGCCGCGCTTCCAGCAGTACCCCTTCCAGAACCGCGAGCTCTCGAAGGCGCGCCTGAAGACGTGGTTCCGCGAGAGCTGCGAGGTCCGCGACGACGACGGCGCCGAGCGGTGCCTCCTGACCGCGATCGAGTCGCTCCCCCCGGGCGACGTGGTCGAGATCCTCGTCGCCGCGGCGACCGACCACCTCTACCTCGACGCCGGCCACACGCTCGACTTCGTCAACAGTGCGCTCGCGACGCTGGCTCACCTCGACTGGGAGGCGCACGCGGCGCCAGTCCTCGCCTCGACGGTCCCGCTGTTCACGGAGGCGACGCGCTCAGAGGAGCTCTCCTCGTGGCGGCAGCCGGTCGACGTCGCCGCGCTGTGTCTCGACGCCCACGACCGCCTCGACGACCTCGTCGCGGCGGGATCGGGTCGTCGCTGGGACGAACCCGAGGGCTTCGTCGAGACGCTCCTCTCGGACGATCCCGGGGCGATCGTC
The DNA here is from genome assembly GCA_007135435.1 of Natronomonas sp. Classification (GTDB taxonomy): domain Archaea; phylum Halobacteriota; class Halobacteria; order Halobacteriales; family Haloarculaceae; genus Natronomonas. Next base: position 2,260 of record SLIW01000483.1, on the reverse strand, counting down.
GAGGCGCTCTGTGACGCCATCGCGGCGGGGGCGACCCGTCGGGAGCTCACCGATGCCGTCGCCCGGGCGGCCACTCGCCGGGTCGCCTACTTCGCGACGAACAACGAGTTCGGCGACTGGAACACGGTCCACCACACGTTCGTCTACGCCCAGGCGGCCCACGAGCTTGCGGGGCGGACCGACGCGACCGAGGGCTACCGGGCCTGCATCGACGGGGCGATCTCGGTGTACCTCGACCGGTTCCTCAACAGCCCGCGGGCGCCGGTGGCCGGGCCGGCGGACGTCGCCGACGACCGCGATCCGGCCGACGTCCGCTCGGACCTGCTCGCCTGCTTCGACGAGCAGGGCCAGGTCAACCGGGCCGGCCGTCTGGTGGTCGAGCACTTCTCCTGCGGTGGCGACCCCGCCGACCTCAAGCGCGTCCTGGGGCGGGCGCTGCTGCGGGAGGACGCGAACTTCCACACGTTCCAGAACGTCTCGGGGGCGTTCAGGCGGTTCGACTCGCTCGCCGCCCTCGAGGCGGGATCGGCCGACGATCCCGAGACCGGCCACGGGGAAGCGGTGGACATCGACGAGGAGCGGAGGCTGGCGCTCGTCGCCGGCGCCCGGTACCTCGCCGCGCACACCCCGACCCGGCGGTCGAACGAGCAGACGTTCTCGATCGCGACCCGGCTCCACCGCGGCGAGCGCCTCCACGAGGCCGAGTGAGCCGGGACCACGGAGCCAGGCGGCGACTGGGACCGAGTTGCGGTGACTCAGCTCGGTCGTGTTGGTCCGGTGCGCCGCCGGCGATGCGGAGCACCGGCAGAAGGCCAGTGCACTGGCTGCCGCTCGGGCTCCCTGCGTGGATTCGAGATTTACGAAGACGGGCGAGCTACTCCGAGTAGCCTTCCTGCAGGAAGGCGCCCTCGGTCTCGTAGATGTTGACGAGCTCCTCCAGGAACTCCTCGATCGTCTCCCCCTCCTCGACGTGCGACTCCAGGCGCTCGCGGAGTTCGGCGGAGATCTCGATGGTGGTGACGTCCTCCATAGATACAGCTGCCGATTGGTCGTCCAGCGCAAAGTACCTACTGCTGGCGGACCCCGCGCCCGGGAGGCGGGCTGGACGCGACGGTCCGGAGTGGAGTCGCCACGACGGTCCAGCGGTGGGATGCCACGACCGTGCGCCTGCGGATCACCCCACGGAGCCGTTTCGGCGGGCCGATCTCGATGCCGGTACCATTATTTCCGGGGCGGGCGTAGCGAGCGATACGATGACCGACGCGGTCACCCCGCTCGAGACGCCGGGCCCCACCTTCGGCGAACGCGCCCTGGACGTGCTGTGGGGGCTGGGCGCCATGATCCTCCTGATCCCCGCGCTCCCCATCCTCGTCCTCATCTGGCTGTACTCGAAACTACGGCGTCCGACGGACGAGAAACTGCGCTGGAAACGTCGCTGACCCGTCTGTTGGCCGTCTGGGGTGGTGGTAGCAGTTTTCCGTGGTCGATGACGAGTGAGTGTGCGGGCCGGCGTCGGTGAGACGTCTATCGTCTACCCTGGTCGAAGAGACGTCTGTCGGTTGCGTTGGTCGGTACGGCCTGAGCGACGGACCGGGAGGCGCTCAAGCTCGTCGATCCTCGATCCTCGATCCTCGAACCTGGTAGCGTATTCGCCGAGAGGCGGTGAACGATCACCCGTCAGTCCGCCGAGGCCTCGCTCGCACGCCGACGTCTGGGCGACGGTGCCGACGTCCGGTAAGTCGCGCCGGCGTCTGGGCGACGCCGCCGAGGTCCGGTACGTGGCGCCGACGTCCGGTCCGGTCAGCGGGATCGACATAACGACGTCGCCAGGGCCGACGAGTGCACTTCGGGACGACACCTCGGCTGGCTGCTTGCCTATTCCTCGTCCTCTTCCGCGTCGTCGGCCCCCTCGCCGTCGTCGACGTCCTCGAAGTCGGCGTCGACGAACTCCTCGTTCGCACCGTCGGCGCCAGTTCCGCCCCCGGCTCCCGCGGCGCCCATGTCGGCACCGCCCATGCCGGCACCAGCTGCGCCGCCGGGTCCTGCACCGCCGGGTCCTGCGCCACCGGCCTCGGCCGCCGCGGCCTCCTGGTAGATCTGTTTGCCGATCTCCTGAAGTTCGTTGCTCAACTCTTTCGTCGCGGCTTCGATAGCTTCCGCGTCGGCGTCCGAGTCGTCGATAGTCGCCTCGAGTTCGTCGACGGCAGCCTCGATGTTGTCACGAAGTTCGTCGTCGACGTCGTCGTTCTCCTCGAGGAGG
>SLIW01000462.1 GCA_007135435.1 Natronomonas sp. | reverse complement strand
CCTGTCTCGACGCACTGGCGGCCGAGGCACCGGACGAGGTCGTCGTCGTCAACGGGCCGTCGACCGACGGCACCACCGGGATGGTACGCGAGCGAGACGACGTCGCCGTCCTCGTCGAGATCGACGACCGCAACGTCAACGTCGCCCGGAACGCGGGGCTCGACCGAGTCCGGAACGACGCGGTCGCGCTGGTCAACCCCACGATGGTGGTCGAGCGAGGATGGCTCGACGCGGTGATCGAGACCCTCGCTGACGCCGACGTGGCGACCGGGCCGACCCACGAACCCCTCGACGCCGGCGTCACCACCGACACCATCGAGTCGCGGACGATCGCCGGGCGCTCGATCACCTACTTCAACGGGGGGAACGCGGCGTTCACCCGGGAGGTGCTCGAGGCGATCGACGGCTTCGACGAGACCCTGGAGGTCGGAGGCGCCCGCGACGCCGCCCACCGGCTGGCCGGGCTGGGCTACGGGGTCGCCTGGGCGACCGAGATGTGCGTCTCCCGGGAGGCCGCCACCGACGGCGGGACGCGGACCCGCGACTGGCGCGAGCGCTACCGGTCGCTGGCCTACCGGCTCGCGAAGAACTACGGGCTCCACCCGACGGTGCCGCTGCGGACCGCCCGTCACGGGCTCGTGGACGCCGCGGCGGCCCTGCGCGACGTGGCGACCGGCGACGCGAAGCCGACGTCCTGGCTGGGCAACGGCCGCGAGGTCCTCCTGGGGAGCCTCGCCGGGTACCGGAGCGGGCTCCGCGCCCGCCTCGCCGACCGGACGCCGCGGCGGAACCCGCGGGGCTGGTCCGCGCGGACCGATCGGGCGGTGTCGGTGTACGATCGCCGCTGACGGGGCCTAGCGGTCCCGGTTGAAGCGGGGACAGGCACCCGAGCCCCCGGCGGCCTCCGGCGATCCCGTAGAGGAACACTTATATAGAACCGCTGACGACATATCGAGTGACTATGTCATCGATGCGCCAGCGACGCGGACAGCCGCTGTTCATCCTCAGCGAAGGGACAGAGCGGACCCGCGGCCGGGACGCCCAGTCGTCGAACATCACCGCCGGGAAGGCGGTGGCCGAGTCCGTACGGACCACCCTCGGTCCCCGGGGGATGGACAAGATGCTCGTCTCGGACTCCGGCGACGTCGTCATCACCAACGACGGCGCCACCATCCTCCAGGAGATGGACATCGAGCACCCGGCGGCCCAGATGATCGTCGAGGTCGCCGACACCCAGGAGGAGGAGGTCGGCGACGGGACGACGACGGCGTCGGTCCTGGCCGGCCGCCTGCTCGCGCAGGCCGAGGACCTGCTGGACGACGACGTCCACCCGACGACCATCGTCGAGGGCTACCAGGAGGCCTCCCGAATCGCCCTCGAGGCGGTCGAGGACGTCACCCTGGACGAGGAGCTCGACGACGACCTCCTCGCGTCGGTCGCCGAGACCTCGATGACCGGCAAGGGCACCGGGGACGTCGACGCCCGCGTGCTCGCCGAGACCGTGGTCGGCGCGGTCCGGCAGGTCGAGGGCGACGACGGGGTCGACCGTGACGCCGTCACCATCCGGACCCAGACCGGCGGTGGCGCCTCCGCGACCGAGCTCGTCCAGGGCGTCATCTCCGAGGAGGAGCCGCTGCACGCCGACATGCCACGGCGCGTCGAGGATGCGACGATCGCGGTGCTCGACGTCGACCTGGAGGTCCGCGAGTCCGAGATCGACGCCGAGTACGACATCTCCAGCGTCGACCAGCTGAACGCCGCCATCGAGGCCGAGGAGACCGAGCTCCGCGGCTACGCCGAGGCCGTCGCCGACGCGGACGTCGACGTCGCGTTCGTCACCGGCGACGTCGAGGACCTCGTCGCCTCGGTCCTGGCCAAGGAGGGCATCCTCGCCTTCGACGGCGTCGACGACGACGAGGCGCAGTCGATCGCCCGCGCGACAGGCGCCCGGACGGTCGGGACCCTCTCGGACTTCGAGGCCGACGACCTCGGCGCCGCCGACGTCGTCCGCGTCGAGCGGTTCGGCGACGACGACCTCGTCTTCGTCGAGGGCGGCGCGGCCGCCGAGACCGTCACCGTCTTCGCCCGCGGGGGCACCGAGCACGTCACCGACGAGCTCGAGCGGGCGCTCAACGACGCGCTCGACGTGGTCACCGCCGCGCTCGACTCCGGCGGGGTCGTCGCCGGTGCCGGTGCCGCGGAGATCGCGATCGCCGACCAGATCCGCGAGCGCGTCGCCAGCGTCGAGGGCCGCAAGCAGCTCGCCATCGAGGCGTTCGCCGACGCCGTCGACGTCATCCCCCGGACGCTCGCGGAGAACACCGGCATGGACCCGATCGACGCGCTCGTCGAGCTCCGCTCGACCCACGAGAGCGAGGGCCGCGCGGGCATCATCAGCGAGGGCCAGACCGGCCACGTCGGCGACCCCGTCCCGGAGGGCATCCTCGACCCCGCCGCCGTCAAGCGCGAGGCCGTCGAGTCCGCGACCGAGGCGGCGACGATGATCGTCCGCATCGACGACGTCATCGCCGCGTCGTAGGACCACCACCTCCACCAACGGTCGACTCCTCGTTCGGTTCCTCGTTCGAATCCTCGTTCGAATTTTCGGACGATCGCGCGCTCGTAACCTCCTCAACCGACCGGTATCCCGCCACGTGCGACCACGTTCGACCGACCGGTATCCCGCCACGTGTGACCACGTTCGACTGGCCGGTGTCCCGCCGCGTACGAACACCCCGACCGGCGACCTTCGCGTCGAACGACACGCCTATCCGTCCGAGCGCCGACACTCGGACGATGACCACCGCCGCGTGCCTCCAGTCGCTGCGGCTGATAGCATGCTGACCGGACGGACCCTCTCCCGGGCAGGGGTGGACGGGGTGGCGCTGAAGCCCGCCGAACACGACCTCGAGGCGGCCTCCTCGCTCCAGGTGGAGACCCTCGTCGTGGACTTCGAGGGCCGAGAGCACCTCCCCTCGGCCGACACGCTCGCGACCCTGGCGGCCTCGAGTGACCTGCTGGTGACCACGCCGGTCCGCGCCGACGGCTTCGACCCGCTGGGCGACGACTCCCTCGAGGAGGCCCTGCCGGCCGAGGCGGGACGCGTCCTCGTCGCCGGCAACGGGGCCTACCTGGGCGAGCACGAGCGCCGTCGCGCCATCGCCCCGCGCCTCCGCGCCGCCCTGGAGGCGACCCCCGACGCCTGGGTCGGCACCGAGGGCGTCGAGCGCGTGGCGCTGGCGACCGGCGGGACCCAGTTCGACCTCCTCTCCGGGTCGACGGCGCGGGAGGTCCGCGCGATGCGCACGGCCGGCTTCGACGGCGAGGTCGCCGTCTACGCGCCCACCGTTCTCTCGGCCGACCCGGACGCCGCCCTCGACGCGGTCGGTGGGTACGTCGCCCGGCGCGAACCCGTCCGACGGGCGCTCCCGGCAGACTCGCCGACCGACTCGCGGGCGAGCGGGCGGGCGCGCGAGGTTCTCCTGCAGGCAGTCGACGACTACGCGCTCGTGGGCGACGCACGAACCGTCCGGGGCCGCATCGCCGACCTCGCGGAGGCGGGGGTCGACCGTGTCGTCGCCTACCCCGCGCGGGGGCTCGAGCCCCTCCGTGGCGGATGACGAGTGATGGGCGATGAGGGTGGGTGGACCGTGACGTTGGGTGGAGCTGGGTGGACCGTGACGTTGGGTGGAGCTGGGTGGACCACGACGATGGGTGGACGATGACCACGACGATGGGTGGACGATGACCGCGACCGGTGGGTCGTCCCGGACGGTGGCGGTCGTCGGCGCCGGCGTCGTCGGCGCCACGGTCAGCCTGGAGCTCGCCCGCCGAGACATCGAGGTGACGCTGTACGACGCTGGCACCGTCGCGTCCGGTTCGAGCGGACGTGCCGCTGGGGTCTGCTACGACGCCTTCGCCGACGGACTCGACGCCGACCTCGCCGCCCGCTCGCTCGAGGTGTTCCGCGAGCGCGACGCGCTCGTGGACTGTCCCTACGTCTGGCTCGCGCGCGAGGGCGACGACCGGAACGCCGCCGCCATGGACGAGCAGGTCCCCCGGATGCAGGGGAACGGTCGGGACGTGGGGTTCGTCGACCCCGACGAACTGGCGGCTCGCTGGCCGACGCTGCGGATCGACGACGTGGCGCGGGCGGCGATCGCCCGGAACGCCGGTCTCGCAGACCCGGGCGCGTACACCCGCGAGACCGCCCAGCTCGCGGTCGCCGAGGGCGCGACGCTCCGGACCGACACCCCGATCGAACTGGACACCGAGGGGCGCATCCGCGTCGTCGACGGTCGCCCTGGGTCCGACCGAACGGGATCCCGTGCCCGTCCTCCCGAGTACGACGCCGTCGTCGTCTCCGCCGGCGCCCACACCGCCCGATTGCTCGGCGGGGCGGGTCTGCCGGTGGCCGTCAAGGCCTACCGCGTCCAGGCGCTGCTCACCGATGAGACGCCACTCGCCGACGGGATACCGACCCTCTACGACGCGACCGGCGGGTTCTACCTCCGACCCCGTGACGGCCGGCTGTTCGTCGGCGACGGGACCGTGCCCGAGGAACACGACCCCGACGAGTGGGAGCGGTCCGCCGACGACTGGTTCCGCGCGGAGGCAGCGGACGCCCTGCGTACCGCCCTCGCCGTCGATACGGCCGCGCTCCCCCCGATCCATCGGGCGTGGGCGGGGCTGTGTACCGCCACGCCGGACGGGGACCCGCTCGTCGGCGAGGTCGCCCCTGGGCTCCTCGTCGCGACCGGGTTCCAGGGTCACGGCTTCATGCGCGCGCCGGCGATCGGCGAGCGACTGGCCGGACAGATCATCGGTGGCGAGGCGATCGACGCCTTCGACCCGACGCGGTTCTCTGGCGACGAGGAGTTCGAGATCGTCGAGGGGATGACGCTCGAGGAACCTGGGGAGACAGGTCGGTCCCCGGATGGTGACGGCTAGGGGACATCCCAAACGCGCAGGGGACAGTTGGTGAAAATCGCAAGGTATCGGTCCGAACGGCGAGCGATCGCCTCGCCGATCAGGGTGCGGCCGACCCCTCGTCGGGGGACGTGGACTCCGCGTTCTCCGGGTGGGGCGATTCGGGGGGTTCGGGTCGCGACGGACCCTCGGACTCGGTCGGTGCGTCGTCGGGATCCACGTCCGTCGG
>SLIW01000087.1 GCA_007135435.1 Natronomonas sp. | reverse complement strand
GCTCTCGGCACGTTGGCGGGTCGACGACCACCTGGACGGATCCCCGGGCGACGCACCCCGCCGATCGCCGGGGACGGGGAGGCGCGTCGCTCACCCCGGCGACGATTGACCGCCCGGAGCCGTGGCAGTCCCGCGGGACCGCGGCTGGTGACCGACCGGGACACCGCGGCCGGAGCGCGATCCACCCATGGATGCGCAGTACGGCTCGGTCATCGGTCCACGGGGGCGCGGAACGGGTCAGTATTTCCACAGTGGTAACGTTTAACGTTGATTGCGGCCTGGGACGCCCATGGAGGACATCTTCGTCGCCCGTCTGATGAGCACGGACCTCCGGACGGTCCCCCCCGACACGCTGGTCGAGGACGCCGCGGGCGTGATGCTCGAGGAGGATATCGGCTCGGTGCTGGTCGTCGACGACGACGACCGGATCGAGGGGATCCTCACCTCGACGGACTTCGTCCGCATCGTCAAGGAGCGCAAGCCGAAGGACCGGACGCCGGTGTCGGCGTACATGAGCACCGACGTCGTCACCGCCGACCCACAGCACTCGGTCAGCGACGTCGCGGACCTGATCCTCGACCAGGGCTTCCACCATCTCCCGGTCGTCGACGACGACGGGCGCGCGATCGGCATCGTCACGACGACGGACATCACCGCCTACGTCTCGCACCTCGAGGCACCGACGCCGAGCTGAACCGGGGCGCTACGGCCGGGGTGGTGGGTCTCGGGATACCGTCGCGTTCGAACGACGAGAGCCGGTCCCTCGTTCGACGAATGAGGGGCATCTATCGGTGATCTCGCCAATCGCTGTTCGCCAATTGGTGAACGCCAATTGGTATTCACCAACTGGTATTCACCTGATCACGTTCACGTATTGCTGTTCGTTAATTGGTGATCGCCAATTGGCGTTCACCAATTCGTATTCGCCAATTGGCGTTCGTCGATCGGTGTTCACCAGTCGATGACCGCGAATCCACCGATACGACCGACCGGCCCGCACGTCGGCCACCCGTCAGCAATCACCGGTGACTGGATAGCAAATCGAGGTGACCTCCAAGCTTATCTCACTCGAGTCGTAAACGGCGGCTATGGATCTGGTGACCATCGGACTGGTGCTGGCGGGGCTGGTGCTCCTGCTGTTCGGCGCCGCCATCTCGATCTACGCGGTGGCGCTCATGGGCTTCCTCATCGGCGCCGGTGGCGGGTACGTGCTCGCGCCGGCGCTCCTCGGCGCGTTCGGGGCGGAGGGGCTCGTCGGGTTCGCCGTCGCGGTGCTCGTCGGTGGACTGCTCGGCGCCGCCCTGTCGTACGTGGCGCTGTCGTTCGCGACCGCGGTGCCGGCGTTCGTCGTCGGTGCCTTCCTCGGGCTGTACGTCGTGACGCCGATCTTCACCGACGGCGGGCTGATCCGCTGGCTCGTGATGATCGTCGCCGGGATCGTCGGCGCGGTCGTCGGCTTCACGCTCACGAAGTACGCCCTCGTGTTCATCACCGCGTTCGTCGGCGCGGCGCTGGCGTCGGGCGAGGTCGCCCTCGCCGACTTCACGGCCGCCCAGGCCGCGCTGTCGCCCCAGCCGATCCTCTTCGACCCGCTGGGATCGACGACCGTGGTCGGCGTGGAGGTGCCGCTGTTCGGCGCGCTGTTCGTCCTCGGCATCCTCTCGCAGGTCGGCCTGTTCAAGCTCGGCTGGGTCGCCAAGATCGGGACCGTCGTCCCCGGCGCTGGCCTGGTCCGTAGCCGTGGGGAGAAAGGGTAGCGAAGTTCGGAGCGAGTGCGAGATTCGGAGCGGGTGCGAGGTTCGGAGCGAACGCAGTGAGCGAGAACCTCGCGACGCGAACGGCGAACGACGTGAGCCGTGAGCGAACGCAGTGAGCGAGAACCTCGGAGATGCGAGCGGGGAGCGGTTGCGCGACGCGAACGGAGTGAGCGTCGCTGATAGCCGAGCGGCGAACGACGTGAGCCGCGAGACGAGCGACCCGCGAGCGCAGCGAGCGAGAACCTCGTTGGCGAACGGCGACAGCGAGGCGACGAAGTCGCCTCGAAGGGGAGCGGTGAACGAAGTGAACCGCGGACCGCAGGGAGCCGTGAGCCGCGGGAGTTCAGCCGCCCGGGGCTTTCAACGGTGTCGTACAGACATCGCCAGCCAGCACCCACGTGACGAAAAATGAGTGTGCCGAGGCGGCCACCCGCTTATCCCGCCCCAGGTCGTACCCCGCATATGCCCACCATCTACGCCGCCATGCGGGAGGCCCTGCTGGTCGTCGACGTCGAGCCTGGATCACCGCCCGGCGACGGGTCCCCCCCGGACCCCACGCGCCGGCTCGACGGCCACGACCTGGAGTGCGTCGCCGCCCACCCGGAGGCATCCGAGCGGGTCCTCGTCGGCACCTTCGACGCCGGACTCCACCGCTCGACCGACGGCGGCGAGACGTTCGAGCGTGTCGGCGCCGACGACATCGAGTCGGAGGCGGTGATGGCGGTCGCCGTCGACCACGGCGACCCGGACCTCGTCTGGGCCGGCACCGAACCGAGCGCGGTCTACCGCTCGACGGACGGCGGCGCGACCTGGGAGGCCCGCCCGGGCATCTCCGAGCTGCCCTCCGAGGAGGGGTGGTACTTCCCGCCGCGGCCGCACACCCACCACGTGCGCTGGATCGAGCCGGCGCCCGACGACCCGTCGCGGCTCTACGTCGGCATCGAGGCCGGCGCGCTCGTCCGGACGGACGACGCGGGCGAGACCTGGCGGGACCGGCCCGACGGCGCCCGCATCGACAACCACTCGCTGGCGACCCACCCCGACGCCCCCGGCCGGGTCTACGCGGCCGCCGGCGACGGCTACGCCGTCTCCGACGACGGGGGCGACACGTGGGCCTACCCCCAGGAGGGCCTCGAGCACACCTACTGCTGGAGCGTCGCCCCGGCGGTCGACGACCCCGAGACGGTCGTCCTCTCGAGCGCGAGCGGGCCACGGCAGGCGCACTCGCCGCCCGACGCCACCTCCTACGTCTACCGGCGGACCAGCGATGGTGACGGCGGCGATGGCGACGGCGGCGATGGCGACGGCGGCGATGGCGAAGACGACAGCGACGGTGTCGGCGGCCACGACGGCGACGACGGCGGTGGCGGCTGGACCCGGAGCATGGACGGCCTCCCCGGCCCGGAGGGGCTGGCGCGGGCCGTCCTCGACGTCGACCCCGGGACCGGCGCGTTCTACGCGCTGACGAACCGCGGGATCTTCCGGTCGACGGACGACGGCCGGTCGTGGACCGACCTGAACGTCGGGTGGGACGAGGCGTTCGTCTCGCAGACGCCGCGCGGGCTCGCCGTCATCTGAATCCGGGGACTCTCAATCACCCATGAGCACGACCACCGACGGGGACCCCGGAAAGGAGGTGACGCTCGCGTTCAGCCGTGCGGCCCTCGAGCAGCTTGCGGACCCGGCGGCCGTCTTCGCCGACGCCCGAGGGTGGAGCCGGTACGTCGGCCTGATCGACAACGACCCGGCGTCGCTGGCCACGGTGGCCGAAGAGCACGACCTCCGACAGGACTACGAGCTCGGCGACCGGGACAAGTGGCTGGCGCTGGCGGACGTGCGGGAGGCCACCGCCGGCGACACGCCCCGGCACGTCTACGTCGGGGAGACCGAGGACGACCGACTGGCGGCCGGCCGGACCGGCTGGGAGTTCGTCCACGTCACCGTCGCCGCGGAGGAGGCTGGGTGGTCGCTCGCGGACGAGACGGGTCCGGGGACGGCATCGACCGGGGTCTCGGGACTCCTCGACCGCGTGCGTCGCTGGATCCGGTGACCGCTCCAGCGCGGTCCGGTGACCGCTCCAGCGCCGTGCTCGACGGCCACTCGTGAGCCACACCGCAGGAGCTCGCCGCCCACTCGCGAGCCACAGCGCAGGATATTTCCCCGCTCGCGGCGCCCTCCAGGTATGTACGACTTCGTCGTCGTGGGGGCCGGCCCGGCCGGCTCGCGGTTCGCCCGCTCGGCCGCCGGGGCCGGCCTCGACGTCCTCGTCCTCGAGTCCGGCGAGGTGGGGTTGCCGCTCGCCCGCTCGGGGCACGTGAGCCTCGACGTCTGGGAGTTCGTGCCCGCGGAGGCCCACGACGAGCTCTTCCAGAACGACATCTACGGCGCGCGGTTCCACCTCGGCGGCGCCGACAGCGAGGCCCACACCTTCTACAAGCGGGAGGTGGTCTCGAACGCCATCGACCGCGTCGGGCTGGACCGGACGCTGGCGGCCGCCGCCGCGGAGGCTGGCGCCGACGTCCGCGACGGCCACACGGTGACGGCGGTCGAGGAGGAGCCCGGCCACGTCGCGGTGACCGCCCGTGGCCCCGACGGCGTCGAGCGGTTCGAGGCGCGGATGGTCGCCGGCGCCGACGGCCCGCGGTCGACGGTCCGCCGGGAGGTCGGCCTCCCCGAACCGGAGGAGCTCCTCCACGGCGTCCTGGGCTTCGACTTCGAGCCCGACCACCAGGACCACGTCGACGTCCACCTCACCGTGCCGCGCTTCTTCGCGTGGCGCATCCCCCGCGGCGACGCCGGCGTCGAGTACGGCCTCGCGGTGGCCCCCGGCGACGACGCGCCCGCCCGCTTCGACGCCCTGGTCGACGACTACGGCGCGGACATCGAGCGGCGCTGCTCGGGGGCCATCCCCATCGGCCCGCCGGAGCGGACCGTGGGCCGGCGCTCGTTCCTGCTGGGCGACGCGGCCGCCCAGACCAAGCCGTTCACCGGCGGCGGCATCCTCTACGGGATGCGGGCGGCGGACGTCGCGGCCCGCGAGATCGACCCCGCCCAGCCCGCCACGCTCGACGACTACGAGCGGGCCTGGCGCGAGGAGCTCGGCCGCGACCAGACCCTCGGGAAGCTCATCCGGGCCGGCTACTCGATGCCCCGTCCGGTCCAGCGGGCGGGGATGCGCGCCCTCGCCGGCGAGATCGGGGTGCACATGGACCGCCCGACGTCGCTGTTCTCGCGAGCGCAGCTCCGCGCGATGCTGTCGTGGCGGTGAGCAGCGCGAGGCACTGGTGGTGTTACGAGTCATTCCCGTCAGCGTGTTCGTGTCCTTGCGTGTACGCGTCGGCTCGGTCGTTCTCTCAGCGGTGAGTATCCCGGTGGTCGTTCTCGTCGGTGTCGTGGTCCTGTGGGTGCTATAGGTAGGGACCATCGCCCGTCTTCACACCATCCAACGT